>CAWUTM010000001.1:0-8269 GCA_963925755.1 uncultured Sulfurimonas sp.
CCTTTGAAGATGGCATGGAAATAAGCGAAGCAAGAGAAGAGATAAATACTATTTTTCCAGACCGTTGTTCTTTAAACTTTGGAAGTAAAATTTCCAAGATTGCATGATTTGAGAGAACGTTTACGTCATATAGATTTTTAAACTCGGCTATTGTAGGAATTTCATCTGAATGACCTAGTGAAATACCCGCGTTTAATATAACAATATCAAGGTTTTGAATTGGTTTCATTTTATCTTGAAGGGTTTTAAAATCAGTAACATCCGCAACAATAATATCTATAGATTGGCATTTCTCGAAAAGTTCACTGCGGAGTTTGAAAAGTTTATCTTCACGTCGGGCAAGAAGAATAAGTTCGTTTTTGGGAGAAGCATATTGACGAGCGAGTTCCGCACCTAGGCCAGAACTCGCTCCAGTGATTAAGATTTTCATCTTAAGTTACACAATCCTGATCATTACAGGTCTGGCATTGATAAAGTCTACTTTTTCAAGTTCATTTATCATAGCTTGCACATCACTCTCTCTAGCTGTATGAGTAGAGATAAGAAGATTTGCGCTTGTATTTTCACTTGGACGTTGAAGCATAGTCTCTATGGAAATATCATGTGTCTCAAAAACCTTTGTAAGCTTTGCTAAAACACCAGCCTTATCACTTACATTTATACGCAAGTAGTATTTTGACTCGATGTCTGCGGTAGCCTTAAGAGTAAGAGTATTGCCTTCCATCGGTCTATTAAATCCAAGCATTGGAGTAGACTTTCCACTTCTTGCAATGTCGATGATGTTGGCAACAACAGCGGAAGCAGTGGCATCTCCACCAGCTCCAGGACCATAGTAAAGCGTTTCACCAACTTTATCACCAACAACGGAGATGGCATTCATAACGCCATCTATCTTTGCAATCATCTCTTCTTGCTTGATAAGACAAGCATGAACGCGTAGTTCAACTTCATTTCCATCTTTTTTAGCAATTCCAAGCAGTTTTATTGCATAACCAAACTCTTTAGCAAACGCGATGTCTTCGCTTCTAACATTGTCAATACCCTCAATGAGAATATCTTCAGGTTTAGCGTCAATTCCATAAGCGATAGACGCGAGTATGAGAAGTTTATGAGCGGCATCAAATCCACCTACGTCAAAACTAGGATCAGCTTCCGCATAACCTAAATCTTGAGCTTCTTTGAGTATGGCATCGTAAGATACACCATTATTTGTCATTTCAGTCATCATATAGTTACAAGTACCATTCATGATTCCCATCATTGACTCTATATGGTTTGCTGAGAGTCCATCACGAAGCGCAGTAACAATAGGGATACCACCTGCAACTGCTGCCTCATATTCAAATGCTATATCTTTTGCTATATCTTGAAGTTCGTAACGGTGATAAGCAAGAAGCGCTTTATTTGCTGTTACAACTGCTTTTCCAGACTTAAGCGCACGCTTAACAACTTCAAAAGGTTCTTCAATTCCACCCATAAGTTCTACAACGATGTCTATTTCAGGATCGTTTAGAATGTCATCTACATTATCAGATATACTAATGTCTAGACCTCTATCTTTGTTAAGGTTTTTAACAACGCCACTCTTAACTTGAATGTCCACGCCGGCACGAGCTGAAATAACATCCGCATTGTCTCTTAAAATCTCCGCAACGCTTGTTCCTACTGTTCCAACACCTATAATTCCGACTTTGATCATTATTTTTCTTCCTGTGTTTCTTCTTGAAACTGTTTTAAAAAGTTTTTAATATTTTTTGCCGCTTGACGAATACGGTTATCATTTTCTATGAGAGCTATGCGTACATAACCCTCTCCATAAGCGCCAAACCCTATACCAGGTGCTACAGCAACTCCAGCTTCAGTAAGTAGGCGTTTAGAGAACTCTAATGAACCTAGGTGCTGTACGCATTCTGGCATTTTTGCCCATGAGAACATACTTGCTTGATTTTTCTCAATATGCCATCCTGCTCTATCAAATGCTTCTATAAGAACTTCTTGACGGTGGTTATATTTATCTGTAATATCTCTTACGCATTGCTGGTCACCATTAAGAGCTACCGTAGCAGCTACTTGAATTGGTGTGAACATTCCATAATCTAACCATGACTTTATCTTTTGAAGTGCACCGATGAGTTTAGGGTTTCCTACAAAGAAACCTACACGCCAACCTGCCATGTTATAAGATTTTGAAAGAGTGAAAGATTCAACTGCTACGTCCTTCGCACCAGGAACTGACATAATAGAAGGCGTTACATATCCATCAAACGTGATGTCACCATAAGCGATATCTGAAATAATATAAAATCTTTTTTCCTTAGCCATAGCAACAAGGCGCACATAGAACTCAGGAGTCACTGTTGCCGTTGTAGGATTGTGAGGAAAGTTCACTAGAACATACTTTGGTTTTGGAGAAGATTCTTTAAAAACCCTATCTAAGTCTTCAAAAAATTTATCTTCATTTATACGAAACTTCTCATCAAATTCTATGCCAAACTTGACAACATTTCCACCAGCAAGAATAAAAGAAAACTCATGAATAGGATAAGTAGGGTCTGGAACAACTGCTACGTCACCTGGATTTGTAATGGCATAAGTAAGGTGTGCATAACCCTCTTTTGAACCCATAGTCGCAACACATTCTGTTTCAGGGTCTAAAACACAGTCGTAACGTCTTTCATACCAGTCTGCTATTGCTTGGAGAAGTTTTGGGATACCTTTAGAAGTAGAGTAACCATGTGTCTTTGTTTTCTGGGCTGATTCAACAAGTTTCTCGCGAATATGTTCGGGTGTATCACCATCAGGATTTCCCATAGAAAAATCTATAACATCTTTACCAGCACGGCGTTCTGCCATTTTGATTTCATTTACTTCTGCAAATACATACTTCGGAAGTCTTTCAACTCTATTAAATCTTATCTCATCAAACATATTTAGCCCTCTAAGTTTATTAATGACATTTTATCTAAAAATATTTAGAATAAAATAACGGATTGATTAATTACCTTGCGGAACTTGGAAATAGATTTAGGGAGTCTCTTACATTTTTAAGAGTGTAGAGGTCTGATATTTTTATATATTTACTGTTTTGGGGGATATGTAAATGGATTTTTCTAGAAATATTGTTCTTTTTTGTGACCTTTAAAAGGTGGAGTGAATTGTCATAATATGCTATAGAAGGATACCAACTATTTTTGCGAGAACTTCGAATAGTAAGCTCTTTAATCTTAGATATATCTAACCAGTGCGCATATCTTGAGCGTTTTAGTTTCACGTTTTGGTTTGCGGTAAGCTCTTCTACGTTGAGATGTCCATTGCTAATATCTATGGCGTACGTCCATTCAGAAAGAGAATTCATGGTAATATCTATGATTTTACAGCCTCTTTTAGTGAGTTCTTTATCAAGGATAAGAGGGTCCGTCGCATACTCTGAAGTAAGGTTGATATTCCAAGTGAATTCTGAAGCATCTAGGTTTGAAGCTGTTGTGACATAACGATAATAACCTATACTTCTTAGCGTATCCGCCATGATTTTGACAAAAAAGAGAGGTGCTCCACTTGTTTTAAAGTTTAACTTTAAATCCCTTGGAGCATTAAAAAAAAGCTCTAGCAAGCCATTTTCTTTGAGTGTTTCTATTACCTTTACACTATTTACTCTCTCATTAACGAAAAAAGCTGATTTAGGTTCAAAGATGACATCTATAAATTCTTTATTGTTTTCATATGTTTTTTCATTTAAAAAACTTTTGATCTTGAGTGTGACTTCTTCATTTTTAGAGTCTATTTTAAGGGCAAACGCGGTGTTGAGAAGAAGAAGTAGAAGTAGTAAGTGTTTTACCATTTACTACCTTTGTTTAACTCTTGGAACTTTTGAGTATCAATAGTGATTAGAGAACCATTTTCATAAACAAAACGTATATTATTTCTTTCTCCAAAGTCTATAGTTTTTCCATTTACAGATATATCTATATACGGATGTCCAAATATTATGAGCCAGTCTTTCTCAGGGTCTAATTCTAATTCTTCCGTAAATGTTGTTTGGTACTTTTTACCTGTCTTTAGGTTTATGTAACCTATCCATGCTTTTGATTTTGTAACTATTTTAAAAGATTTTGTAACTGCGACCTCAGGTATTTCTTTAGTTGCGGAAGTATTGGTATCTTCTGCACTAAGGTTGTCATCAATCTTTGTACTGTTTAGTTCAATAGGAATAATACTTTTTTCTAGTGTTATATTTTTATGAACCTCTTTTATTTTGCTACTGTCTATTTTGTGTTCAGGAAGAGTTTTCTCTTCAAACACGCCAAAGGCATAAAAGAGTCCAAGTGTGAATAATGCGAGTATGATGAAGAGATAAGAAGATGTTTTCTTTTTTGTATGCTTGGGTGCTACAAAAAGTCCATCATCAATAGTTTGTGCGTCTATTTCATCAAAATACTCAAGACCTTTACTTCTTATAGACATAAGCTTATCACCGTATTCTCTCTCAAGAATAGAGATAAATCCTAGAAATTGAATTCGAGAGAAAGAGTTAAATGTACCACTTAGTAAGGCTTTAATACTCAGAACTGGAATATGAGTATCGTCAGATATTTTTTGTACACCTATATTGTTAAGCTTCTCTAACTCTGTGTCCATTATCGCATCCTATCCATTATAATTGCGCCAGCAACACTTACGTTAAGTGAGTCAAACTGGTGTTTCATCTTTATACTAACCGCACAGTCTAGTTTAGAAAGAACACGAGAAGTAAGACCCTCTCCCTCGCTGCCTAAAACTAAAACTTTCTTTTTATCTATTCGCGTTTCACGTATGTCCATTCCAGTCATGTCCGCGCCATACAGTGTAAAGTCAGACATTTTAAAGTTGTTTAGTACGTCGTGAATATTGTTCTCAACGGCAAAGGGCATATCATAGAGTGCACCTGTGCTTGTTCTTAAAATCGTATCAAGTGGAAGTTGTTTTACGCCACAAGCAATGATGGCGTCAACTCCTAAAGCATAAGCGCTTCTAACAAGCGCGCCGATGTTTCCAACATCTGTTACACCAGAGAGAATTAGCACAAACTTTTTGTCAAGAAAAAAGTCATAAGGTTGAAGTGCATAGTCTTCAACATCAGCTAAAAAACCTTGATGAGTGGCATTTTTACACATTTTTTGTGCAGCTTCATTAGGTATACGTTTGACTTCAAACCCCATTTTCATGAGTCTAGAGTATTCTTTCTTTTCAAGCTCTTTAGCGAGATAAAGCGTTTTTATCTTATTAGGATAATTGTTTATTAAATAGTATATTGGTTGTTTTGCATAAATTAACATGAGAGTATTTTATCTAAAAAAAGTGTTATATGAGTGGGGAAGTTTAAAAGTTTATGAAATTTTTATAGTTCTAAGAGTCTGTTATAGCATACTTTAGTATTTTCACCGGTGATTTTACTGATAAGTTTAGCTTGCACTTTCTTTGGTAAATCAAGGGCTAATATGTCTTTTTGACTGATGGCGGACTCAGCTTGAGATTCTCCAGCTGAGATGACGACTACCCACTCACCACGAAAGTTTCCATCTAGATTTGCAAGTGCCTCTGTCGCCGTACCTTTAAAATACTTCTGATACTTTTTAGTAAGCTCTTTAGCTAAAAATATCTCACGAGCTGGTTCTTCTGTTTGTATCTCTAAGAGTAATTTTTCCAAACGGTGTGGAGATTCATATAAAACAGTGGTAAAACCATTATGAAGCGCACGAAGAAGTCCGGCACTTCGTGAACTTCCTTTATGGTCTAAAAAACCAAAAAAGAGCATTTGAGTCTCTTGGAACCCACTGGCTACAAATGCGGTTAGTACTGCGTTTGCTCCAGGGAGTATGTCAAATTCCACATTATTTTTTAAACAGTAGGCTACAAGAGCTTGACCCGGATCACTCACTCCTGGCATACCCGCATCACTTGCGTAAACAACATTTAATTCAAAAAAATCTGGTGATAATTTTTCAATAAAATCTTTTTCATTGTGCGAGTGTAAAGAGATGAATTCTTGATCTTCTTTAAAGATAGTGTTGTAACGTTCTTTAAGTATATGGATAAGTTTTTTAGTAACGCGAGTGTCTTCGCAGAGGAGTATATCAGCTTCACTAAGAAGCGCAATACTTCTTAGTGAAATATCGCCTATGTTACCTATGGGAGTAGGAACTAGACTAAGCAAGAAAAATCTTGACTATTTTTTAGCGTAACGAGCGTTGAACTTCTCAATACGTCCAGCAGTATCTACCATTCTCTCAGAACCTGTAAAGAATGGGTGACACTCATTACAAATGTCAATTTTAAGCGTATCTTGAGCCGCTTTGTTCTCAAAAGTGTTTCCACAAGCACATGTAACAGCACAAGTTACGAATTCTGGGTGTAAATTTTTCTTCATTTTTTTGCCTTTTGTTTCACGTCTAGGTGCGTAAAACTATATATTTTTAAATCCGTATGGGGGCAGATTTTCGAGGTACCCCTTGAGGGCATTGACTGAAATTATATCTAAATATTTCTTAAAGAACTAAAGAGGAGTTTAGAGCAGTATTTTCGAAGCAACAGCCATGACCGCAGACTCTGAACGCAGGACCATTGGAGAGTTGAGTCTAAAGACTTCTTGAGTTTTTAGGAGTTCTTTCTCACTTTGAGAAAAACCACCCTCACAACCTATGAGAACTCTTTTAAAGTCACTGTCTCCACTTAAAATATTTTCTGTAAAATCAAACACTTTTGTATCGGGAAATTCTTTTATAAATGTACTTATGTTTTTATAGGTGTCAAACGCCATAAGTGAAGTTCTCCCGCTTTGTTGCATAGAAGCTTCTACTATTCTCTCAAAACGTTTAAAGTCTAGTTTGAAGTTTTTTTGTGAGCGTTCACAGAGAATAAAAGAGATTTTACTAACGCCTATTTCGCATAAAGAAGGAAGCACTTTTTCTATGGATTTTGAGTCTATGACGCACCAAGCGATATGAAGCTCTTTGTGACTTTTAACCTCTTGGACTTTAGATGAAACTAAAGAGAGAGTAAGAGTTCTTCCATCTACCGCGTTTATTTTGTAATGATAAAGAGTCGCTGTGTCGCGTTTAGTTCTAAAAAGGAGTTCATCTCCCTCTGTATGTCGGCGCACTTTTACAAGATACTTGTGAAGTTCTCCTTTTACGCAAAGAATTTTATCACCCGCGCTATCATCAAAGATATATATCACTTAACCCACATCCAGAGAGACATAGCGACGATAGAGATAAACTCAATGTTTAAGATTTTAAGACCAAAACCTCTATAGGCTTCGAGAGCTCTCTCTTTTTTTTCATTCATATATCTTAACGCTCTAAGTCTTTTAAATTCTAAAAATATTAAAACGATAGAAAGCAATATCATTGCGACGTTTTCTAGGGTAAAGTCAAGATGTTTCCCCGCCATCATAATAACGCCGGTAAATATAGAAATACCTATCATCGTTGCGCTCAAAGGTGTCATGAAAATAGACATCTTTCTCTTGTACTTCGCTAAGGAGTCCGCTGTCTTTAAATAGTGAATATTGAGTGTGAAAACACCAAGCAAAATAATAATTCCGATACTGTGGATACTTAATCCCATTATATACATTTCATTCATAACGAAATTATAATATAATATGTCAACTAAATAAAGGGTATATGAAAATGGCAGTTACAATCGAAGCAGCGTTAGAGCTCATTTACACAAATACAAAGCCAAAAGCCCTGAAGATTTTACCCATAGAAAATGCTATTGGGTTTATCTTGGCTGAGAGTATAGTGGCAGGACATAACCTTCCTCCATTTGACAACTCCGCGATGGATGGATACGCCGTGAAGATAGAAGACTCGGCAAAAGTAGTGTCTGTAGAAGAGACAATATTTGCGGGAGACGACTTTACTGGTGATCTTTTTCATGGCGAAGCTATAAAAATTATGACAGGCGCAAAAATTCCACTTGGAACGCAGGCGGTAGTTCCCATAGAAGACATTATGGTTCAAACAGATGGTATACAACTTCCTGATAATCTTACGATGTCAAAGCATATTCGTTTTGCGGGTGAAGATATCAAGAAGGGAGTGAGTCTTCTTGAGAAGGGAGCTAAACTAGATGCTCATCAGATAACTCTTTTAGCGTCACAAGGCATTAGTCATATAAAGGTTTATAAAAAACCTCGAGTAGCGCTTTTTGCATCTGGAAATGAGCTAAAAATGCACTGGCAAAATGTTACCGACTATCAACTTTACAACACAAATACGCCGAC
>CAWUTM010000002.1:0-4035 GCA_963925755.1 uncultured Sulfurimonas sp.
AGAAGTTTATATATATGGTTGCATATACCGGTATAACAGGTTCAGGAGTGAGCGAAGATCTACAGCCATTTTTAAACTCTATAAAAGAGTATACTCAAACACCAACTTTTGTTGGTTTTGGAGTCAATGCGGCAACTGCTAAAGAGAAAGTAAAAGGTGCTGATGGCGTTATAGTTGGAAGTGCCTTTGTAGACATACTACTTAAAGACCTTACTTACAGCGAAAAAATATCTCAATGTACTGAGCTCGCAAAAATAATCAAAAATGAGATTAATAGCTAAATTTATCACCCACGATATTCACCTACATCAAAGCTAATCATTAAATATTGCAAATATGTAATCAATTTACTTTTAATTTATGTTTACTCATTGTATAATTTCCCTCATAAAAGATACGAGTACAAATGTATCAAAAAAGTACCATAAGGTAAATGATGAAGTTAGCAGAACTAGAAGAATTAGGACTTGAAAATATCGGCGAGGTTCACCACAACCTTAGTTACGATGAGTTAATTAAACACGAGCTTGCCAATGGTGAAGTACAGCAGACAAACAAAGGTGCGACTGCTGTAGACACGGGTATATTTACAGGTAGAAGTCCTAAGGACAAGTACTTTGTAGACCGTGATCCATCGAACAAATATATCGCTTGGGGTGATGTAAACAAAAAAGTTAGTTCTGAAATATTTGAAGAACTGCTAGTTGTTGCTCAAAAACAACTCTCAAATACTAACCTTTACGTAACTGATGTTTTTTGTGGTTCAAGTATAGCTTCAAAAAAATCAGTGCGTTTTGTTTCTGAAATAGCTTGGCAATCACACTTTGTTAAAAATATGTTTATCCGTCCAACTGAACCAGAGCTAGAAGTATTCAAATCTGACTTTGTTGTTTTAAATGCTTGTAAAGCAGTAAATGACAAATGGAAAGAGCATGGTCTTAACTCTGAAGTTTTTGTACTTTTTGATGTTGAAAATAATATGGCAATCATTGGTGGTACATGGTACGGTGGTGAAATGAAAAAAGGAATTTTTTCAATGATGAACTACTGGTTACCTCTAGAAGGTAAACTTGCTATGCATTGTTCTGCTAATGTTGGCGAAAAAGGGGATACAGCACTTTTCTTTGGACTAAGCGGTACAGGAAAAACTACACTTTCTACTGATCCTCATCGCGCACTTATTGGTGATGATGAGCATGGTTGGGACAACCATGGCGTTTTCAACTTCGAGGGTGGATGTTACGCTAAAGTGATTAACCTTGATGGAAAAAGTGAACCAGAAATTTATAATGCTATTAGAACTAATGCCCTACTTGAAAATGTTGTTATGTATGGTGAAGGCGAAGTAGATTACGAAGATGGTTCAAAAACTGAAAACACTCGTGTTTCATACCCAATCGAGCATATACAAAACCATAAAGAAGATTTAATGGCGGGTCACCCTGAAAACATTATTTTCTTAACAGCAGACGCGTTTGGAGTTTTACCTCCCGTTTCTAAACTTACTAAAGAGCAAGCGATGTATTACTTTTTAAGTGGATACACTGCAAAAGTTGCAGGCACTGAACGTGGTATAACTGAACCAGTTGCAACATTTTCGGCTTGTTTTGGTGAAGCTTTCTTACCTCTACACCCAACAGTTTATGCAAAACTTCTTGGTGAGAAAATAGATACGCATAATGTAAATGTTTATCTTGTTAATACTTGTTGGACAGGTGGCGCCTATGGTGTTGGTAAACGTATGAGTATCAAAAACACACGTGCTTGTATAAACGCTATTCTTGATGGTAGTATTGCAAAAAGTGAATTTGATACAACAAAAACTTTTAGACTTCAAGTTCCTAAAACACTTGGAGATATCAAACCAGAGATTTTAAACCCTCGTAACGCATGGGAAGACAAAGAACTTTTTGATAAAACAAGAGATGATCTTGCAGAAATGTTTATAGCAAACTATAAAAAATATCAAACTGATGGGCATATTGATTATGCGCCATATGGACCAGTTTTAGGTTCTTAATTATAGACATATAGTCATTGGTAGACTTTTTATAGTCTTACCTTTGAACTACACTTTCTTTTTCGTTGCCCTCTCTAGATAAAACCATAATGAACTTGCAAAAACAACTAAAATTATAATCGCTATCCATGGCTTTTCTCCTAGTTCTCCCGCAATTTTCACTAAAAATTCTCCAGAGTAAAAACTACCAAAACCAACAGTAAGAGCCCATATAGCAGAGCTTCCTACATTTAAAATTACAAATTTTCTAAAGTCATACTTTGTTAAACCAATAGCAATTGGGATAAGCGTTTTAATACCGTAAACAAACTTTTGAATTAAAATAATCCATGAGCCATATTTTTTCATTAAGATATGTGCAAGGGCCAACTTACGTCTATGCTTTTTAAAACCCTCCATCATCATACTCTTTTGATAACGAGCAAGATACACAAGAAGTACGTCTCCAAGCATATTTGCGATAAACGCGACAGTTATGGATGTAGTTAAATCCATCTTTCCTAAAAAAGAAAGTACCCCTGCCCCAAGTAAAGCTACAAACCCACCACCAAGTGAGTATAAAAAAAGTCCAATATATCCGTATGTTTCTAAGTTGCTAAATGTATCTTCCAATTATCTTCCTATTATAGTTGTTTTACTTTTTGTATTTCATCACGAAGACGAGCTGCCTCTTCAAAGTTAAGCTCTTTTGCCGCCGCTTTCATTTTTAACATCAATTCTTTTGTTATTGATTTTTTAACTGATGCCGGCATTTTATCTTTTTTCTTATGTTTAGCATAAAGGTCTCCATGCTCTTCCACTTTTAGATTTTCATCTAACTTTCTTATTGTAGTTTTTGGAATAATACCATGCTTCTTGTTATGCGCTTCTTGAATTTCCCGTCTAGCATCAGTTTTATCTATCGCTCTTTGCATTGAACCCGTAATTTTATTCGCATATAGAATTACGCGACCATTTACGTTTCTTGCTCCACGACCAATTGTCTGAACAAGTGCCGTTTCGCTTCGTAGGAATCCTTCTTTATCAGCATCGAGTATGGCAACTAAACTAACCTCTGGTAGGTCAAGTCCCTCACGTAAAAGGTTTATTCCTATGAGAACGTCAAACTCGCCTAAACGCAGGGCTCTTATGATTTGGTTGCGTTCTATCGTGTCTATATCTGAGTGCATATACTGCACTTTTATACCCAAGTCGGCAAGGTATTTTGTAAGTGCCTCAGCCATCTTTTTTGTAAGAACGGTTATGAGGACTCTCTCATCCTTAACCGTAATCTTTTTTATCTCATCATGAATGTCTTCCACTTGATTATCAGAGGACTTTATCTCTATGGGTGGATCGAGCAAACCTGTTGGACGAATGATTTGTTTTGCTGTTACTGCTGACATCTCTAGTTCATACTCAGCGGGAGTTGCTGAAACAAATAGATAATGTGGTGCTTTGTTAATATACTCATCCGCCTTAAGTGGACGGTTGTCTAAGGCGCTTGGAAGGCGAAATCCATAATCGACAAGTACGTCTTTTCTCGCTCTATCTCCGGCATACATTCCGCGGTACTGAGGAAGGGAAACATGAGACTCATCGACTATGACAAGATACTCTTTGTTGTTCTGCGCAAAATAATCAAGAAGAGTAAAAGGAGCTTCCCCTGGTTTTTTGTTTGTAAGTAAACGCGAGTAATTTTCAACACCCTTACACATACCAGTAGTTTGTAACATCTCTAAATCAAACTCAACACGCTGTTTTAAACGCTGATGTTCCAGGAGTTTTCCCTCTGTTGTAAAATAGGCAAGTCTCTCATCAAGTTCTTCTTCTATGCGCTTAATGGCAACTGACATTTTCTCTTGAGAAACGCTAAATTGTGAACAGGCATAAATAGTAAACTTCTTATGATCTTCTAATTTTTTGTTATCTATAACTTCAAAAGTATAAATAGCTTCTATCTCATCACCAAAAAACTCGATGCGAATCGCTTCTTGTTCAAAGTATGGAGGGTAAATATCTAAGGTCTCTCCATT
>CAWUTM010000003.1:0-52990 GCA_963925755.1 uncultured Sulfurimonas sp.
TAGCTGGAGATACAAATATAACTGCGACTATGTTTATAAATGACAATGACTTTAATCAAACGCAAGAAATAATATATACAGCAAACTAAAAGAGAGCTACTTAAGGTTTAAAAGCTCTCTTACGACTTCTCTATCATCAAATGGAAATCTCTCACCATAGATAATTTGGTGAGACTCATCACCTTTTCCAAGTATAACAACAACCTCTTCATCACCTTGCTCATCAAGTGCCATTTCAATTGCTTTTCTTCTATTTAACTCTACTATTACATTTGTTTGGTCTTCTATACCACTCAGTATATCATTGACTATTGCATCTGGATCTTCATTACGTGGATTATCACTAGTTATATAGACTCTTTTAGCTAAAGAAGCAGCAACTCTACCCATCATTGGGCGTTTACTTACATCTCTATCGCCACCCGCTCCAAATACCACCAATAGCTCTTTCTCTTTAAGCGCATTTAGAACCTGCTGCATGCCATCTGGCGTGTGAGCAAAATCTACAATTACATTTGGTACTTGACATACCTGTTCCATTCGACCACTCACTCCAGCAAAGTTATCCATAGTAGCCGCTATCTCTTCGAGTTTTAGTCCTGTTACAAGATGAACTGCTCCAACAGCAGCCATAAGATTATAAAGATTAAAAAATCCATGAAGAGCTGCGGTGAAAGGCACTATGTCTTGAAAGTGTTGAATAATTCCACTGCTTGCATTGTTTAATGAATAAGCCATAAGTCTATATGTTGCAGGATTTTCTATTCCATATGTATAAGCGTTTTTAAAATTAAAGTCAGCACGAGGCTCATCTTTATTTATAAGCTTTTTACCATCATCCTTGAAAAAAGAATTTTTGACAGCCGTATATTCTTCAATTGTTTTATGATAATCCAGATGATCTTGAGTTATATTTGTAAGTATTTTTAACTCGAAATCCAACCCTTCAACTCTTTTTTGCACAATGGCGTGAGAGCTTACTTCCATAATAAAGAATTCGCAACCAGCATCAACAGCCTGATAAATATGCTTATAAGTATTTAAAACTGAGGGAGTGGTAAGCGTCTTGCCTTCTACGACTTCATCATTCATGAAAAGACCACGGGTACCTTGCATCGCCACCTTATATCCCAAATCTAAAAGAAAAGAATAAATAGCGCTTGCTGTAGTGGTCTTACCATTTGTACCTGTAATACCAATGATTTTTATTTTATCTATGCCAAAAAGTTTTGCGATGTCTTCAATCTTTATAATTGAATGGGCATTATTATCTTCAGCGTTTTGGAGGTATTTTTCATTTTGCGTAGTGATGACAAAAGCTGTTTGACTATCACATTCTTGAGAGTTCTCAGTTACGTATTTGTAGGGCTGGTTGGGTAACTCAATCTTCAATAATTTCACCTTTTACAAGTTTTTTTAAAAGTTTTCTTAGAAGCTTGTCACTTGGATAAATACTTAAAGCATTTTCTAAATATGTAAGTGCCATCTCTGCAAAACCATTTTCAATTAATTTATCCAAGAAATCAGTAAAGTCGTCTTTTTGAGTAATAATAACACGAGTAGAAAACATGATATTTTCAAATGTCTCTTTAAACTCTCCGCCTTCATTAAGAATCTTTTTAAAATCACTATAAAGAATTCCATCTTCATACTCTAGTTTTTCCCTAAGAGGTGAGCTAAACACTTCACTTAACTTTTCAAGCGAACCATCCATATTTTCTAAAATATCTCCCATAATCTTATCGGCTGATTCTTTATCATCTTCTTTAAGTATCTCATAATAATCAAAAAGTGCTTCAGCCCCACCTTCTCCACTCATAGCCATTTCAGAAAGTATCACGCAGTTATATGCTTCTTTTGAATTTGGATAATTTTGTAGTACGATGGCAAATTTTTCTAATGCTGATTTATACTCAGCTTTAGAAAAATTATCTTTTGCTTGTGTTAGTGTTTTATACTTATTTATAATATTCATTCTTATCTTTTGGGGCACTAAATGCCGATACTACCGTCGCTAAAGCGAGAGTGAGGTACTTACCTTAAAGGTTGTCTATATCGTTTTCCATACCAGCAGGTACGTTTACTACAGACAATTCTGGGTGTATATCCATTCGCAGTTGACGTTCAACACCATACTTAAGAGTAGTTCCACTACTACCACAACCTACGCATGCACCTTTTAACTGTACATACACACAACCGTTCTTAACTGTTACAAAATCGATATCTCCGCCATCAAGCGCTAATGATGGACGCACTTTATCTATAACTGATTTAACTGGTTCTAATAATTCTTCATCAGAAAATGGTATCATTTTTTTCCTTTTATCTCATTTTAATTGTTTAAATCTTTTTTAGTATCATAAAATATGACAATATCGCTTAACAAGTCATAAAAAAATAAACTAGCTAATATTTTAAAGAGAGAATATCTTGTACGTAAGATGGTCTTCTCATTCCTACAAGTATGTAATCAATGTTTTTTTCTTGTAATAAAAAGTCAATAGCTATCTTCTGAAGAGGAACATCACTGGTACCTAGTTCTTCTTTTAGCGATACTCTAGTAGATTTACTACACTCATAAGCTACCATTTTTCTATACTCACCTAAAAACATATCTATATATTTAAGCATAGCGTCAAGATTGTCTTCTTCTATGTTTTCAAGAGAAGTTTTAATATGTGGAATAATTTGGGAATATAAAAAAGCGTCATAGTCTCCAATCCAACCAAACTTATGTTTATTTTCGTCAAGCTGTTGCAATAGGTTGTATAAAGGTTTTAAATCATCATTATCACAAACATCCATTAACTCATTAAGATGATGAAAATACTCTTGACTTTCATCATAGTCGGCTAGTCTAAACATAAGCTCTTCTTTTTGAGCGTTTAATGGACGATTCGCTAAAACTCTAAGCCCGTTTTCTTTTGCCCACAAAGCACATTTCAGTCCCTCTGTTTCAAGTATATTTATAGGTAATTCAATAGTTGTAAAATTGTGTTGAGCGTTACCAACAAATTCAGACGCTTTGTCCGCTAATGTAATCAAGTCTTCATATGGAAGAAATTCAGCATCTGAACTTTCTTTTGCGAAACTATTTGAACTGATACCATAAGAGCCTACTGTTCCAGCTTTGACTTGCTCTTCTAAACCGACAAATACATCAAATATTCTGTCATACATAGTATCTAACGCTTCATCTATATCTTTCTCTTTTTTAAGGGCATCAAGAAGAAAGTATTCAGGGTTATGTAAAAGATAACAATCAATCTTCGTAAGTTCTAAACGTGATAAAGATTTAAAAAGCTGGTCTTTCATAAAAGATGTGGCAATAGAATGATAACAATCATCTGAAAAAATAACTACATCTTCGAATGGTTCTTCTTTATGCGCTATTAAATTTGAACCTTGTATATATCCAAACTTACTTACAATCTCTATGCTATCGCGTTTGTCATCATCAAAGTTTCTTAAAGCAAGCGCAATAGCTCTCTCCGCGCCACCATCCATATAGTTTGATGATGTATCTATTAAAGTGACACCATAGTTAATGGCCTCAACAAGTGCTTGAATATGTTGTGGGTTTTCATCGGTTATTCTATATGTTCCAAATGCGAAATTACTCATTGTAAATCCTGTTTGTTAAAGTATTTTAGTATGTGGAAGTTTAAAGGGGTTAAACGCGAGGCAAAGCCTTGCGCTTAGATTTTAGCAGTTAAAACTAAACTAACTCGATAAATGCCATTGTTGTAGCATCACCACGACGAATTCTAGTTCTAATAATTCTAGTATATCCACCATTACGGCCTACATACTTAGGAGCTATTTCATTTACTAAAGTTTTTGTTGCTTCTTTACTTTGAAGCGCAGCAAATACTGTTCTGTGAGCATTAGAATCATTCTTAGTAGCAACTGTAATAAGTTTTTCTACATATGAACGTAATTCTTTTGCTTTAATAACAGTAGTCTCAATCTTTCCATGTTCTATTAACGCAATACTAAGGTTCTTAAGTAAAGCAGCACGGTGTGCACTTGTACGACCTAGTTTACGATATCCATGACGGTGTCTCATATCTAATCCTCAATTAAGCTTGTAAAGCTTCTATTTTCTTTTTTAATGCAGTAACTACATCATCGGTAAGGTCTGCGCCAACGGCGAAACCAAACTCTTGAACTTTTTCAACGATTTCATCGTAAGATTTTTTTCCAAGATTCTTAACATTTTTCAAATCATTAGTACTCATAAGCGTAATTTCACCTATTAGTTTAATGTTTGAACGGTCAAGACAGTTGAAACTACGAGCGCTTAAACCTAAACTATCAATGTTAGTTGTTAGTTTTTTAAGATCTGGCGACTCTTCTACTCTTTCAATTGTTGCAGGAGCTTTAATACTAATCTCAGAGTTAAATACAGCAAGTTGTGCATACATAACTTCTAAAGAGTTTCTAAACGCGTCTACTGGAGTAATCTGACCATCAGTTTTAATCTTCATAACAACTCTTTCAAAGTTAGGGTTGTCTTCAACTAATACATTCTCTATTTTATATGTTGCGCTTCTTACAGGTGTAAAAAAAGCATCTAGAGCGATATATCCATCTTCTAGTACTTCATAAGTATCTTCACTAGGAACATACCCAATACCTTGTGCAATTTTAATGCTAAAGTTAAGAGTAGAATCTTCGTTTAGGGTAGCTAGTGGTGCATCCGGAGTAACAATAGCTACTTCATCGTTAGTAAGGTCTTTTCCTGTAATAGTACAAGGACCTGCAAAACTATAATTTACTTCTGATTCAGTTGCATCATCATTTAATTTAAAGCGAATCTCTTTAAGGTTTAAGATAAAGTCTGAAATATCTTCAAGCATACCACGAACTGAGTCAAACTCATGTTTAGCACCCTCTATTTTAATAGCTATTGGTGCATAACCAACAGAGCTACTTAATAGAAAACGGCGAAGAGGATGAGCTAAAGATACACCATACCCTGTTTCAAAAGGATATGCCATAATGTTAGCTTCATTCTCACTAATTTGTTCAACCTCAAATTCTTGAGGAGCAAGTGGTGTAGTTTTAATTTTTTTCATCTCTTATACGCCTTTAATTACTATTTAGAGTAAAGCTCAACGATTAAACGTTCTTCAACAGGAATAACAACTTCATCACGTTCTGGTAAACGAGTGAAAATACCAAATACTTTCTCAGCATCGATATCAACCCATGGAGCTAAACCAGTTTGATTAGTAAGTTCAATAGCACGAACAACTTGGTTGTTCTTTTTGCTTGTTTCACGAACTTCTATTTTCTGACCCGGTTTAACGCGGTAAGAAGGAATATCAAGTTTTTTGCCATCTACTAAAAGGTGACCGTGAGTTACAAGTTGACGAGCAAATCTACGAGTTGAAGCAAAACCCATACGATAAACAACGTTATCAAGTCTACTTTCAATTAGAGTGATAAGGTTTGTACCTGTATTACCCTCTCTTCTTTTTGCTTCAACGAATAAAGCACGGAATTGCTTCTCAGAAACACCATACATGAATTTCGCTTTTTGCTTTTCATTAAGTTGTAAACCATACTCAGAAACTTTCTTACGACGCTGACCATGTTGACCAGGACCATAAGGTCTTTTTTCTAATGCAGATTTACCTGCTAAACGACGCTCACCTTTAAGGTTAAGGCTTACACCGAATCTTCTTTCGATTTTTTCTACTGGACCTCTATATCTTGCCATCAGTAATCTCCTTAAACTCTACGGCGCTTAGGCGCGCGACAACCGTTGTGTGGTAATGGAGTAACGTCTTTCATAAATGTAACACGTATACCCTCAATAGCACCAACAGCTTTAGTTGCAGTCTCACGACCTGAACCAGGACCTTGAACTTTAATACCAAGTTCTTTTATACCATGTACTTGCGCTTTTGCAATTGCATCTTCAGTTGCAGCTTGTGCAGCAAATGGAGTCGATTTCTTAGAACCTTTAAATCCTAAAGAACCAGCAGAACTCCAAGCAATCATGTTACCCATCTCATCTGTAATAGTTACAAGAGTATTATTAAATGATGCAGCAATGTGGCAGATACCACGTGCAATATTCTTTTTTACTACTTTTTTTCTAACAGCTTTTCTTTTTGCCATCTATAATCCCTTACGCTGCGCCGACAGTCTTGCGTTTACCCTTACGAGTACGCGCATTTGTCTTTGTTTTTTGACCACGACATGGAAGACCACGACGGTGACGGAGACCTCTGTATGAACCTAAATCCATAAGAGACTTAATATCCATAGCTACTTTCTTACGTAAATCACCTTCAACCATATGGTTGGCACGGATTTCAGCAGTAATTGCAGCTACATCAGCTTCATTGAGTTCGAAAACTCTTTTGTTATAGTCAATACCAGTCGCGTCTAATATAAGACGAGACGCATGTAGACCAATACCATAGACATACGTTAAACCGTATTCTATTCTTTTCTTTTTAGGTAAATCAACACCAGATATACGAGCCATGGTTATCCTTGTCTCTGTTTATGTTTTTTAACTTTGCAGATTACTCTTACAATGCCTTTTCTCTTGACAACTTTACAGTCATCACACATCTTCTTAACTGAAGCACGTACTTTCATTGAAAGTCCTTTATTCTTAGTCTTTACTGTTTGTAGGCAAACAATATTTAGCTTGCCAATACTTTTATCTTTATAGAGCCTATATAGATAGAAATACTCTTTTTGTTTTGTTAAAACAGCAAAGCGGATGGGAATTATACCCAAACTATTTTAAAAGTTTTATTAATCCCACAACACACTCACTCCATACTCTTGATTTAGTACTATGTATTTATTATAATAAACTTTTTTACCATATTTTTTACTGAGCAATTCCACTTCTACGCTTTCGTCGTTCAGCAGAGCTCTTACATCTTTATATTGTAGCCATTTCCCATATCTAGACAATGTATTTTGCCATATTCTAAAATCACATGTTGCTTCTTGAGTGAGTTCAAACACTTCTCCATCTTCAGTCATCCAATGAGCATTTGAGCAAGCATACAGTTTTATCTTTTTTCCAGAGACCTCTTTATCTCTTACTTCTATATCTCCATCTTCACAATATGGGCATTTTCCTAATGTCATATCTGATCCTTCTTTTTAAAAGTATATGAATTGTATATGAAATATCCACTATAATACATTATTATTGCAGAGTGACATATTATTTAAAATTAGGAGTGATTAATGCAAAATCAATTTATGAACGCGATGGACTTTAGACACGCATGTAAAGTATTTGATGAGACGAAAAGAATATCTGATGAAAAAATAAAGTTTATCCTTGAAACTGGACGAAAATCCCCATCATCTTTTGGAATGGAAGCTTGGAAGTTTTTAGTCATCACTAACGAAGAATTAAAAACGAAACTCAGACCAGCTTGCTGGGATCAAGTTCAAGTCACAAGCTGTTCTCATTTAGTTGTGGTACTTGCTGGAATAGACAGTGTAAAAATGGAGTCAGGAGAAGTTAGAAAAAGATTCGCTAGACGTGAGATCCCAGAAGAAGCACTTGATTTTTATATGGGGCTTTACGCAAGTCATCTTGAGAGTACTTTAAGTAGTGATGAAAATATCTATGCTTGGACAGCTAAGCAAACTTATATTGCAGCGGGAAATATGATGACTGCAGCTGCGTTTATTGGTATAGACTCTTGTCCTATCGAAGGCTTTGATAAAACGCAAGTAGAGAGTATACTCGGTCTTGACACATCAAAATACCAAGTAGCGATGGTTTTACCTTTTGGATACAGAGTGAATGAGCAATCTCAGCAACTGCGTTTAGACTCTAAAGATGTTATTGAGTTTATAAACTAGTCAGCATTAAAAATGCGTCTTGCCTTAAGGTATATAACTATCATATATAATATACCTGAGCCAAAATGCATCATGCCCTCATCTACTTCATTAAAGTAGTAATCCAAAAAGAAAAAATAGATAACTAAGATTAATGTCACAATAGCAAGAATATCCGCAACTAAATATAATGTCTCATCATATGTATACACTAAAACAAATAAACCACCTACTACAGCAGGAAGTATGTGCCCCGTCATATACCAGTATAAAATAGCAACTAAAAATATCAATGCGTTTATGAAAATTCTGCTTGGAGTAAACATATCATTTCCTTTTTAACTCTATGTATAGTTTATCTAAAATTATATTTTATACCTAATCAAGAGAAAAGAGTATAAACTGCGATTATGAATGAATATATAAATAAATTTGAAAATGCAATAAACAATACTTTTTATTTAAAGTTACCACAAGTAGAACAAGAGTTTATTAAAGAGAAATCTTTTGAACTAAAGTTTTCACATCAAGAAATTAAGCAACTTATAAATATTGCTCGTGATTTGGAAATGTGGAACGAACAAACAATTAGAGAGATTTTTCCAGACCACTCCCAAAAGAAAGTTGTCTTTACTCGACTCATAAAAAAATATGAAGAGATTCGTAACGCTTCTAATTCTTATGATAATTTTACCCTCAAAAACATCCCTAAAGAGCAAAAATTTACATTTAAAGTGGCCGAGAAAGAAGGTTTTGGTCTTGGTCTTTGTCCAGTTGCAAGTGAAAAAACACGATGCTGTAACCTTATGACTCTTGATGCCGTAGAGTCTTGTGGTTTTGACTGTTCATACTGTTCTATTCAAAGTTTTTACAATCAAAACACCATCACTTTTGATAGTAGTTTTAAAGACAAACTTTTAGGTCTAGAACTTGATAAAAATAAAACATATCATATTGGGACTGGACAAGCTTCTGACTCTTTAATGTTTGGAAATAGAGAAGGTGTTTTAGACGCGCTTTTCGAGTTTGCATTTGCTAACCCTAATGTTATACTAGAGTTTAAAACAAAATCAGACAATATCAAACACTTTTTAGAAAATGACGTCCCAACCAATATTCTCTGTACTTGGAGCTTAAACACAAAAACAATTATAGAAAATGAGGAACACCTGACAGCTTCGCTTGATAAACGCATAGGTGCTGCAAGAAAACTAGCCGACAAGGGTGTTAAAGTTGGTTTTCACTTCCACCCCATTGTCGAGTATAATGGTTACATTGAGGAATACCAGAGCGTTTATCAAAGATTAATCAAAGAGTTTCTGCCTAGTGAAGTCGCTCTTGTAAGCTTTGGAACACTCACTTTTATAAAACCAGTTATCAAACAACTTCGAGAACGCGAGTTTAGAAGTAAAATCACACAAATCCAACATGTTGATGCTAGTGGAAAAACATCATATCCTGATGAAACAAAAGTCGAAATGTTTAAGTCAGCTTATGAAAGTTTCAGGGAATGGCAACAAGGCAAGGACAAGGTATTTTTTTATCTATGTATGGAAGAGCATGAGATGTGGGGTAAAACTTTTGGTTATCAATATGCGACGAACAATGATTTTGAGCAAGCGATGTTGAGCTCATACTGTAATACATTAGAGCAAGAGTATCTACTATAGACTAAGAAGCTCTAAGATAGCCTAAGTCTTTTTTATCTACAGCGATATCTAAAACGCGAAACATTGCCTCGCGTTTAGAGTTTGCATATTCTTTTATACTGTTTGTAGGGTTTAGATTCTGTGATGCGCCATACTCTTTTTGAATGAGAAAATCTCCAAAAAGTGTCTGGTATACATTAATTTTGTAGTAATATATGCGTTCGTTAGAGTTTTTAAATAATATCATATTTATCTCTAAGTAAACTATATTCCCATTTAAAGCCTTAGATCATTTTAATCATAAAAGTTTCAGCAACTTCTTCTAGTGCGAACTTATGTTTTGCGCAAAAATCTTCATTCATAGTACTTACCATTTCTAAAGCTGTTGTTAAAGCGTCCTCTTTTGAGTCGAACTCTACATTGTTATTCATATCACTTCTTTTGAAACAACCACACTCTCTATCTACTATTATTTTAAACATTTAATTTCCTTTAGTTTTTATTTTCGAATAATACCCTAATGCACTTTTCTTCGTCTGAGCTCTTTTATATATTTATTTTCTTAAGATATTAATAAAAATTGACTTACTTAAAGAGTTATTAGTTACAATTACATATATATATAAAGGCAACACAAGTGAATAAAAAAGTTTTACTTCTATGTACGGATAATAGTGCATTATCTATCTTTGGAGAAGCAGTTCTCAATAAGTATCTTCGGGGTGTCGAAGCTTATAGTGCGGGAGTGATAAATTCTGCAAAAATTAAGCCTGATGTTAAAAAAGCACTCATTAAAGATGGCTCTTGGTCTGATGAATATACTTCAAAAAACTTAAATGACATCATGAACGTAGAGTATGACTTAGTAATCATTCTTAGTCAAAAAGCCACAAAAGCTTCTTCTAACTTTGGTGAAAGCACAACTGTCATAGAGATAGAGTATGAAGAACCAAACTATGGAAATTCTACAAATATTGATCGTTTTATCAAAACAATCAAAATGGAACTTATTCCAATCACTCGAGATATTTTAGAACTCTAACTACACATATATGTGTTAGTGCACAATATATAAATTAATATAAAAACGGAATAACCAAATGACACAAAACACGCAAAGCTACTTTTTAGAGCTTGGAATCATGAACACTTTACTAATTGACAGACTAACAACGCCAGGCGCTTACCTTATGGCACAAGATGGAAACGATGTCTTACTCCCCGGACCATACCTAACACCAGAGATGAGAGAGGGAACGCTTGTAGATGTCTTCATTTATACAGACTCAGAAGACAGACTCGTTGCCACTACTCTAAAACCTACCGCAATGTTAGACGAACTTGCCCTTTTTGAAGTTATAGACACAGCTCCTTTTGGCGCGTTTATGAACTGGGGACTTAGCAAAGACTTACTAGTTCCAAATATGTTTCAAAAAACTCCTTTTAAAGTTGGCGAGAAAAGATTTATCAGAGTAATCTACGATGAAAGAACGCACCGTCTTGTAGGAACTGAAAAGTTAGGTGATTTTTTTGATAGAGATGTCAAAGGTTTAGCAGTAAATAAAGAAGCAAAAATACTTGTTATTGCAAAAACACCTCTAGGATTTAAGTGTCTTGTAAATGATAAGTACGAGGGCCTTATTTACCACAATGAGATATTTGAAACTATTACTCTTGGCGATGAAAGAACCGCTTACGTTAAATCTGTAAGAAAAGATGGAAATATCGACCTTACACTTAGAAAACCAGGTAGCAAAAAATCTGGTGGTAGTGATGAGAAAGTCCTCGCACTGCTCAAAGAGAATAAAGGAATCATGCCATATAACTATAAAAGTGACGCAGATCTTATTAAAGATGTCTTTGGCCTGAGTAAAAAAGAATTTAAGAGAACGCTAACATCACTTCAAGAAGCTAAAAAAATTGAAGTAAAAGACACTGGCATATATCTAAAGGATTAAAAGATGATAAAGAAAAAAATCAATGAAGACTTAAGAGCAAAAAATATAGAGTTTATGATAGAAACAGTTAAATATAAAGCCCTATATTTTTACCAACTTAAAATGACTGTTGATGTTATGGTACTTAATGATGAAAATGAAAAAGGTATAAAAAATATACCATTCGCTCATATTCCAAAAGCTACAAAAAAGATAATTAGGCCAACTTAGGATGCAAGAAGAAATAAATCAGGCTGCTAGTGGTGGTGATTTTTACATATGGATGGTTATGTTTTCTATCTTAGTTGTAGGAGTAGGATATTTAGCTTACATAAACAAAGATATTGAGAGATAAATAAGCGTGCAAGAATTTGATTTATGCTATTAGGAATTTTTTGCTATCTTGAGAATTAAAAGTATATTAATTGATTGTAACAATAGCGTTAAGTAATCTTTATATACATTTAGTTATCATATAAATATTTATAAATTTTAAGGAAATTGATTATGAAAAAATGTAACTCGCTAGACGAAGTAAGAAGTGAAATAGATGTCATTGATATTGAAATTGTAGAGCTAATCTCTAAGCGTAGTCATCTTATTCATCAAGCTGCTGGATTTAAAAACTCTATAGATGAAGTAAAAGCGGAAGATAGAATAGACTTTATACTCCAAAGAACTCGTCATAAAGCGATAGAGCTTGGAATAAATCCAAATATGATAAGCGAGTTATTTACTATTATGATTGATGAAATGGTTGAGATGGAGATATCCGAGTTCAGAAACTCTGATGTGTTTTAAAAAAAGATAGATGGATGGTATTGCGTTTTTGGGGAGAGGAAATCAAAAAGAACGTATCTAAATGCGGCGACAAAGTCGCTAACGCATTTAGGTCTCTTTGACTACTTGTATCTATAAGTGATACGACCTTTATCAAGTGAGTATGGAGTTAACTCTAGTTTCACTTTATCACCTGGAAGAATTTTAATGTAATGCATTCTCATTTTTCCAGCAATGTGACATAAAATAATATGTCCATTATCTAATTCAACACGAAAAGTTGCGTTTGGCAATGCTTCAATAATCTTGCCATCAACTTCAATAACGTCTGTTTTAGCCATTATAAGTCCTTTTTTCTCTTAAGCAAGAGATAGTATTTCAGCTTTACCGTTGATAACCGCAACAGTATGCTCATAGTGTGAACCGCGTAAACCATCGGCACTAACAACATCCCACTTATTTGCTAAAATAATTGGTTTTGATTCTTTTTGACAAATCATAGGCTCCAAACAAAAAACCATTCCATTTTTTATCTTTGGTCCAGCTTTCGCTTTTCCATCTAAAAAGTTAGGAATTTGAGGTTCTTCGTGAGGTTTTCTACCTATACCATGTCCACAAAAATCTCTTAGAGGTATATACCCTGCATCTAATATTGATTTTTCAATAACTCCAGAGAGTTCTTTAAATCTCATTCCATCTTTTATCTGCGAGATAGCATGAAGGAGTGTATCTTTTGCACAAGCGATTAAGTCTTCGTCCTCTTTTGTAATACTGCCAACACCAACGCTGATAGCTGCATCACCGAACCAGCCATCAAGTTCAGTTCCAATATCAAAACCAATAACGTCTCCATCTTGGAGTTTGTAGTCAGTTGGAATACCGTGAATAATAACTTCGTTAAGTGAGCAACAAACAGCATTTGGAAAACCGTACAAACCTTTAAATGAAGGCTTAGCACCATGAGAGCGGATATAATCCTCTGCCATAGCATCAAGATCCATTAAATTTGCACCGATTTTTGTGTTTGCGCGTAGTAGTTCAAGAGCACCACCAACAATTTTGTTGGCAGCACGAAGTTTTTCAATCTCTTGGGGTTTTCTTAGCGAAATCGCCATTGTTAGAGACCGACCGCACTTAATGTTTCGTATTTGCTCATATAAACCTGAGCTTCAACTTTTCTCATTGTATCAAGAGCTACTTGAACAACGATTAAAACTGCCGTACCACCAAAGAAGAATGGAACACCCATCCCTTTAATAATCATAAATGGTAAAGTAGCTACAAGTCCTAAATAAAGAGCGCCAGTAACCGTAAGTCTACTCGCTGTTTCATTTAAAAACTCTTTTGTCGCATTACCAGTACGAATACCTGGAATAAATCCACCTTGGCGTTTCAGGTTATCCGCAATATCTTTTGCATTAAATGTAATAGACGCATAAAAGAATGCAAAGAATATTACAAATGAAAAAGTCAAAAAGTTAAAGAAATAACTATTTGGATTGAGATAATCAGCAAACATTTGCACAGTTGGGTTTGTACTCGTTGACATTACTGTCATAGGAAACATTAGTATTGCCGAAGCAAAAATAACTGGAATAACACCCGCTAAGTTTACCTTGATTGGAATATAGTTCATTACACGTTTATTTTGGTTCTGCATCATAGTCTTTTTAGCATATGTAACAGGAATACGACGTTCACCAAGTTCAACATAAATAATAATAGCCACAGTTCCTAAAATAAGGGCGAGTATCGCTATTACTGTAATAAAACTCATTGCGCCAGTATTTACCATAGTTATTGTTTGACCAATAGCAGATGGAATAGCTGAAACAATACCAGCAAAAATGATTAAAGAGATACCGTTACCGATACCACTCTGCGTAATTTGCTCACCAATCCACATAAGTAACATAGTTCCCGCCAACATTGAGACAGCGGAAAGAAGTATAAATGTATTTTGATCAGCTAAAATTGCACTATTGCCTGTAGGTCCAGTAAGGCTTTGGAGTCCTACACTTACACCAATCGCTTGAATAATTGTAATTACAATTGTTGCATAACGAATTATTTGCATGTATTTAACCATACCATCACGCTCTTTTTTCATTTGACCTAAAGTAGGAAATGTTGCAGCTAAAAGCTCCATAATAATTGAGGCTGTAATATAAGGCATAATACCAAGTGAAATAATTGAGAGTCTCTCTACCGCGTTTCCGCTGAACATATTAAAAAGTCCTAGAGCGTCTGCTTGATGTGAGTCGAAGAAAGAAGCAATAACTGCTGTGTCTACACCTGGAACTGGCACGTAAGCCAGTAGGCGATAGACAAATAAAAACCCGATAGTAATAAGTATCTTATTAACTAGATTTTTATTCATTGTTCTAGTTACCTGTAGTAGTAACGTTTTCGTCTTTAATTTTCGAAGCTAAATCTTTCGCAGTAGCTCCTACTAGTTTAACTTTAGTAACTGAAGCTCCCATTTTGTGAACACCACGAATTGACTCGATAGTGATCTCAGCAAGTTCTGCAACAGCTTTTATTTTAGAAACATTAATTATGTATGGTTTAACTAATCTAGAAGTAAATCCTATTTTAGGCATACGTTTTGCAAGTGGTTGTTGACCACCCTCAAAGTTTCTTTTTCTCTTGTAACCTGAACGAGATTTCTGACCTTTTTGACCTCTTGCTGAAGTCTTTCCAGTACCAGAACCTTGTCCACGTCCAACACGTTTACGATTTGCAGTAGAACCTTCAGAAGGTGTTAAATTTTCAATACCCATCATCTATCCTTTTAATCTGCCAAGTGCTTCGACAGTTGCGCGCACTAGAGTGTTAGGGTTGTTAGAACCGATTGATTTTGTAAGAATGTCTTTAATTCCTGCAAGCTCAAGAACTGGACGAGCAGCTCCACCAGCGATAACACCAGTACCTTCAGATGCTGGCTTAAGTAGAACGCGAGAAGCGTTATACTTATGCTCAATATCGTGAGCGATTGTTGAACCTTTAATCTTAACAGTAGTTAAGTTTTTAAAAGCATTATCAACAGCTTTACGAATAGCATCAGGAACCTCTTTAGCTTTACCAACACCGTAACCGATAGTACCATTCTTGTTACCAACTACAATTAATGCAGTAAAACGAAAACGACGTCCACCTTTTACAACTTTAGTAACACGACCAATATTTACAATTGACTCTTCAAAATCATCTCTGTTAATTTCCATCATGTCTCCTTAAAACTTTATTTCGTTTGCACGAAGTGAATCACCAAACGCAGCGATAACGCCATGATATTGGTAACCATTACGATCAAATACAATCTCAGAAATATTAGCAGCTTTTAGTGTAGCAGCAAATGCTTCACCAAGTGCAGCAGCACCTTCTTTGTTCGCTTTATGACCAGTTGACTTAGAGTTTACAGCGCATAATGTTGTTGCAGTAACATCATTAATCGCTTGTACACTTAAGTAACGATTTGACTTAAATACAGAAACACGAGGAAGTGAAGCACTACCAGATATTTTTGCACGAATACGTAACTTACGCTTTAAACGGTTTGCTACTTTTAATTTTAATACTTTTGCATTCATAATTTAATACCCTCCCTTACTTCTTAGCTGTTTTACCGGCTTTACGCACGATATGCTCTTCCATGTATTTAACACCTTTACCTTTGTACGGCTCTGGTGGACGGAAACTTCTGATTTTTGCAGCTGCAGAACCTAGAAGTTGCTTGTCATGACTCTTAAGAGTTACAACATTCTTTTCAACAATAGCCTCAAGACCATCTACTAAAGGAAAGTCGATGTCATGTGAGTGACCAAGTTGAAGATTAAGAACTCTACCTTTAACGGCAGCTCTATAACCAACACCATTAATCTCTAATTGCTTTGTGTAACCAGTAGTTAAACCAGCAACAATATTAGCAGATAAAGCTCTGTAAGTTCCCCAGAATGCTCTATGAGCTTTCTCATCAGATTTAGCAGCGAAAGTAAGTGTATTTCCATCAATAGCGAAATCTACATTTCCTTTTGTGTCTAAATCCATAGTTAATTTGCCTTTAGCAAAAGTTATAACATTTCCATTTGTACTAACATTAATGTCAGCTGCAAATTCTACCGGTTTTTTACCAATTCTTGACATGCTATCTCCCTACCAAACTGTACACATAACTTCGCCACCAATGCCAAGCTCGAAAGCTTTGTCATTAGCAAGAACGCCATGTGATGTACTTACAATAATAGTTCCATAACCATTCTTGAAACGCTTAATGTCTTCTTTAGCTTTGTAGACACGACGTCCCGGCTTAGAAACTCTTTTCATCTCGTTAATTACAGTTTTACCATCTTCATCGTACTTAAGTACAACTTTTATAGTTTTTTTAACGCCGTCTTCTTGAACGTTACAAGACTCTATATAGCCTTTGTCTACTAAGATATTTGCTAATGCTTCAACACTCTTAGAGTGTACTAAAGTAGTAACTGGTAATCTTCTCATACCTGCATTACGAACACGAGTTAACGCATCTGATACTAGATCATTAATTGCCATTATTTTTCCTTCAATGTGTAGTTCATATCTCGAAAGATTGAACTGCTAATAATTAGAAGTTTCCTCTTGGATTACCAAGAAGACTTTCTAACACCTGGGATTAATCCCTCATTTGCCATTTTTCTAAAACAAATACGACAGATACCGAAATCTCTAAGTACTGAGTGTGGACGACCACAGATTTGACATCTTGTGTAGCCACGTACTTTAAACTTTGGTGTTCTTTTCGCTTTTGCGATCATAGACTTTTTAGCCATTAGTTACTCCCTTTTGTGAAAGGCATACCCATTTTCTCTAAAAGAGCAAATGAAGCCTTGTCTGAATCAGCAGTTGTAACCATAGTAATATTCATACCATGAATTTGTATGATTGAATCATAACCAACTTCTGGGAAAATTAGTTGCTCTTGAAGACCGAAGTTATAATTACCACGACCATCAAAACCATTTCTTGGAACACCACGGAAATCTTTTACACGTGGAAGTGCAATAGATACGAGACGATCAAGAAAGTTGTACATGTTTTCACCACGAAGAGTAACACGGATACCAACAGGCATACCTTCACGAACTTTAAAACCTGCAACAGATTTCTTAGCGATTACAGTTGTAGCTTTTTGACCAGCTATTGCAGTAATTGTGTCTTCGATGTTTTTGATAAGCTTGTTATCTTTCATTGCAAAACCAGCACCAACAGAGATAATTATTTTCTCAACTTTTGGCGTTTGCATAGGATTTTCAATTCCTAAGTCAGCTTGTAACTCAGATTTTAAAGCTAAATATTTTTCTTTTAAGCGTGCCATCTAATTATGCCTCCACTTTACGTACGTTTGAAGCATCGATAGGCATTTCTTTATTGATATGACCACCTTTTGCGTTCTCTTCAGTTGGTTTAATAGCTTTCTTAGCTATTTTACAACCCTCAACAATAACCTTGTTTTTCTTAGGCATAACTGCAACAACAGTAGCCTTAGTTCCACGATCATCACCAGCGATAATTTCTACAGTATCGCCTTTTTTGAAATTAAACTTTGACATTAAACAACCTCCGGCGCTAGAGAAACAATTTTCATGAATCCAGCATAACGTACTTCACGACCAACAGGGCCAAAAATACGAGTACCAATTGGTTCTCTTTTATCATCAAGGATTACAGCAGCATTATCATCAAAACGAATTAATGAACCGTTTTCACGTTGAACTTCTTTATGAGTTCTAACGATAACAGCTTTAACAACCTTACCTTTTTTAACTTTAGAAGTTGGAGTCGCTTTCTTCACAGAAGCAACGATAACGTCACCTATTGAAGCATAACGACGCTTAGAACCACCAAGCACTTTAATACACATAATCTCTTTAGCACCTGTATTATCAGCTACTACTAAACGAGTAAATCCTTGGATCATTACTTAGCTCCTGATACTACTGTTTTAAGTCTAAAAGATTTAGTCTTAGAAAGTGGGCGACATTCGATTGCAACAATCTCGTCTCCAACTTTTACTTCGTTACGCTCATCATGTACTAAGTACTTTTTAAAACGTTTTACAACTTTATGGTAACGAGGGTGCATTACACGACGCTCAACCACAATAGAAACAGTTTTGTCTCCAGCGATAGTTACTACTTTACCTTGAATTTCACGTTTATGTGTCATATCCCGGCTCCTTAGTTTGCCACTGCTGTAATAGCAGTGTTGATTTTTGCAATATCTTTCTTAGCAACACGTAGTTCGCTAGTATCTTGAAGTTGCATCATCTTTTGTTTAATTTTAAGAGTAAAAAGTTCAGTTTTTCTCTCTTTTAGCATAGCGTTTAATTCGGCTACTGTTTTATCTGCTAAATCAGAATATTTCATTGTTCATCTCCGCAGTGATAATTTTACATTTAAATGGAAGCTTGTGCATAGCAAGAGTTAATGCTTCACGAGCTATCTCTTCTGGAACACCAGCCATTTCAAATATGATACGACCTGGTTTAATATTCATAACCCATTGATCAACCGCTCCCTTACCTTTACCCATACGAGTTTCAAGAGGTTTAGCAGTTAATGGCTTAGCAGGGAATACACGAATCCAAATTTTACCTTGACGTTTAATGTGACGAGTTGCAGAGATACGTGCCGACTCTATTTGACGAGAGTTGATACGACCAGCTTCAACAGCCTTAAATGCAATGTCACCAAACGCTAGCTTGTAACCTGCACGAGAGTAACCACGGTTACGTCCCTTCATTACCTTACGGTATTTAGTTCTTTTTGGCATTAACATAATTAATCAGCCTTTTCAGTAGTTTCACGAGGAGCACGTTTACGTGGACGCTCTTTTTTCTCTTCAGCAACTTCAACAGGAACGCCTTTAGTAAGAACTTCCCCTTTGAATATCCATACTTTAATACCGATAATTCCGTATGTAGTATGTGCTTCAGCAAAACCGTAATCTATCTTAGCACGAAGTGTATGAAGAGGAACACGTCCCTCTAAGTACCACTCAGTACGAGCCATTTCAGCTCCACCAAGACGACCAGCAACAGCAACCTTAATACCTTTAGCACCAGAACGTTGTGCAGCTTGCATAACTTTCTTCATAGCACGTCTAAACGCTATACGACGCTCAAGTTGAGTACCAATATTTTCAGCAACAAGCTGTGCTGAAGTTTGAGGCTTCTTCTCTTCTTTGATATTTACAGAGATCTGCTTACCAATAAGCTTTTGAAGACTAGTCTTAAGCTTCTCAATATCAGCGCCTTTCTTCCCGATAATAATACCAGGACGAGCAGCAACGATAGTAACACGAAGTCTTTTAACTGTTCTTTCAATGATGATGTTAGCAACACCAGCATAGTAAAGCTCTTTCTTTAAATATGTTCTTATCTTGTGATCTTCACCTAAATCAGCAGCTGCTGTTTTAAAGTTAGGGAACCAACGGCTCTCCCAGTTACGGTTGATACCAAGACGTAAACCAATAGGATTAACTTTTTGACCCATACTATTTACCCTCCACTACGACTAAGATATGTGCTGTTGGTTTTCTAATACCTGAAGCCATACCACGAGCACGTGGACGGAAACGTTTTAGAACTGGACCATTGTCAACACGACATGATTGAACAATACAATCTTCAGCTTCCATACCGCTATTAGCAACTGCAGATGCAATTACTTTATAGATGATTTTAGCTGCTTTGTTTGGTGTAAACTCTAAAGCAGCCATAGCTTCTTCAGCGTTCATACCTTGAACTTCTCTCGCTATTAAACGAGATTTAATAGGTGATACACGGATAAATTTTAATAATGCTCTAGCCATGTTCTATCCTTTCTTCTGTACAGAGCCCTTATGGCCCTTAAATGTACGAGTTGGTGAAAATTCACCAAGCTTGTAACCGATGTGGTTCTCTGAAACATGAACAGGAATAAATTGACGTCCGTTATGAACGTTAATTGTAAATCCTACCATATCTGGAGTAACCATTGATCTTCTTGACCAAGTTTTGATAGGTTTTTTATTACCTTCAGCCTTAGCCTTTTCGATCTTCTTACTTAAATGGTCATCAACAAATGGACCTTTTTTTAATGAACGAGCCATAATTAACCTACCCTTTTAGCATTTGGTTTACGACGAGTAATAATTAACTTATCACTTGCTTTTTTACGACGAGTTTTAGCACCCTTCGTTGGTTTACCCCATGGAGTAACTGGGTGACGACCTGAGTTCGTTTTACCTTCACCACCACCGTGTGGGTGATCTATTGGATTCATTGCTGAACCACGAGTCTGAGGACGAATACCAAGGTGACGTTGACGACCAGCTTTAGCGATAACAATGTTACCAAACTCTTCGTTTCCAACGATTCCAACAGTAGCTAAACACTCACCAAGAACTAAACGCATTTCAGATGAAGGCATACGTAATGATACATATCTACCATCACGACCCATAATCTGAGCAGAAGTTCCAGCAGCACGACACATTTGTCCGCCCTTACCAGTCTTAAGCTCAATATTATGAATTTGTGTACCCACTGGGATATTCATAAGTTTCATAGTGTTACCAGGCTTAACGTCAAGACCAGCAGCAGATGAATTAATAACATCACCTACAATTAAGCCTTTTGGTTGAAGAATGTAACGCTTTTCACCATCAACATAGTTGATAAGTGCAATACGACAGTTTCTATAAGGATCGTACTCAATTGCCGCAACTGTACCTGGAATATCAAATTTATTTCTTTTGAAATCAACGATACGGTAAAGCTTCTTAGCACCAGCTTGACGGTGACGAGAAGTGATACGACCATTATTGTTACGACCAGCATGTTGTGGAAGTTTTACAAGTAATGAACGAACACTAGCTTTTGCCGTGATATCTGAGCTATCAACATTTGTATAAAAACGACGAGACGGAGTTATCGGTCTATAAGTTTTAATTGCCATGTTATACCGCCAAACTTTCTATTTGTGCACCTTCAGGTAAAGTAACATAAAACTTCTTGAAGTTATTTTGTTTACCTAGCACACCACGGAAACGTTTAGTTTTTCCGCTTTGATTTAAAGAGTTTATTTTATTTGGAACAATTCCGAAATATTCTCTAAAAACTTCCTTAAGACCAGTTTTAGTCATACGAGTAGATGTTTGAACAACGATTACACCATCTTCTTGCATACCAAGAGTCTTCTCTGTATATAATATAGATTTAATATCTGTAATATCAGCCATTATTTAGCCTCACTTGTTAATGCTTCAAAAACTGCTTTCTCGATCACTAGTGAACGATAGTTTGCAGCTAAGTATGCGTTTAACTCATTAGATTCGATAACGTAAGTAGCTTTTAAATTTTCAAAAGCTAAAAATGTCGGCTCATCTAATAAAGATTTTACAATTAGAACATCTCTTTGACCTAGTGCTTTAAACATTGCAGCCGCATCTTTAGTTTTACCAGATGGAATTTCAATGTTGTCAACAACAAAAAGAGTGCCATTTTGCGCATGCTCATTTAAAGCAAAGTTTAAAGCTAATTTCTTTTGCTTTTTATTTACTTTAAGATTGTAGTTATGGTTGTTCATTGAACCGAACGCTTTACCACCACCTACAAAGATAGGAGAACGACGTGAACCAGCACGAGCGCGACCGCCACCTTTTTGAGCCCATGGCTTTTTACCACCACCACGTACTTCACTTCGACCTTTAGTAGTCGCTGTATTTGCACGTTGTGCAGCTTGAGCGGACTTAACATAAAGCCAAAGGTTATGAGGATTAATACCAGAGAAAGACTCAGGTATTGCTAACTCAGCACCTTTTTCCATTTTTTCATTTAAGATAATTGCGCTCATTATTTAGCTACCTTTACACGACCTAGAGCACCGTTAGCACCAGATACAGAACCTAAAACCGCAATGATTTTATTTTCAGCATCGTATGAAACGATCTCATTTTTTACACTGTTTTGACAGTTTCCGTAATGTCCTGGCATTTTCTTACCTTTCATTACACGACCTGGCCACTCAGCATTACCGATTGAACCTGTTCTACGACCAAATCTATGACCGTGTGATGCAGGACCACCAGAGAAGTTCCAACGTTTCATTGCACCAGCAAAACCACGACCTTTTGTAGTAAAAGTTGATTTAACTACTTTAGCTTCTGCTAAAGGTGCTAAATCAATGTCGCCAGCTTCAGTGTTAGTTACTTCTAAAGTAACGAAACGGTTGAATTCAGCTGCTAAAGAATACTTCTTTTGCTGACCTTCAATTGCTTTGTTCATTTTTTTACCGCTGTTGTAAGATGCAATAGCAGTCCCATCGTTTACTTCACATACCTTCGTGTCAAGAACTCTTAAAAGAGTAACTGGCTTTGAAGGAACAGAAATAGTACGACTCATACCGATTTTTTCAACAATATATTCCACGATGGCTCCTATTTGTCCATAGAGCGAACTTCAACGTCCACTTCTGGTGCAAGATCAAGCTTCATTAATGAATCTACAGTTTCTGGCGTAGCAGAAACGATATCAATCATTCTAGCGTGCATACGAATCTCAAATTGCTCACGAGCTTTCTTGTTAACGTGAACAGACTTAAGTACTGTATATTTACGAATCTTTGTTGGCAAAGGTATCGGACCACGAATTGCAGCACCTGTACGCTTTACAGCCTCAACTATTGATGCTACAGATCTATCAAGTACACGATGATCATAAGCTTTCAATTTTAAACGAATTTTTTCCATAATTTTCCTTCTAAAAGAACTCGTTAGGCGTGACCTAACTATTAACCACTATTTTTTAGGGTGGCGAATTATAACAAAACTACTGTATATATTCAAGGATTTAGGGTGTAAAAAGTGAATATGCTAATAATTTATTTCCTTTTAATAAGGAAGTGATATAATTACAAACATAAAAATAGTGAGAAATAATGGAAATATTACTAGAAGAATTCTATAAAATTGATATAAATGTAGAGAAATTTCATGCTAGAAAGTTATTTATTGATGATTTATCCTATCAAATCAATGGAATAACTCAAAGTGGAAAGACTAAACTTGTCAAAAACTATCTACTTGGTTTAAAAAAAAGCACTTATCTTTACATAGATTGTAACGATATTAGAATAGATATACCTCTTTTGAACAATTCTCTTACATCTTTTTGCAATAAGAATAAGATAGATATTCTTGTTTTAGATAACTATACGGATGAAATAAAGTTTGCAAACGTATCACAACTCATAATTACGTCTCAAGTTCCATACAAGATCGATGTCTTGCATCAAGTTCAATTGTTTCCTTTGGACTATGAAGAATTCTTAGCTTATGAGCATAAGTATGATTCTAGCGCTTTAAACCATTTCTTTCAATTAGGTGGATTTCCATCTATGCATAATGTTAACGCCGATGAGAGAAACCTGTATCTGCAAAAATCTCTTCAATATACATTAGATGACATAGAGTTTGACATACTCTGTTTGTGTGCGAAATTCATGTCTCAAAAGCTCTCCGCGTTTACTATATATGAAAGACTCAAACTCAGTCGTAAAATCTCTAAGGATAAACTCTATAAATCTTTTGATAATTTACACCTAAAAAACTACATACATCTACTTTCAAAGTTTGAACACTCCCGTGCAACAAAAAAAGTATATCTCTGTGACACATCACTTAAAAGCGCTCTTACAATAGAGAAGAATTTTGGACGCCTCTTTGAAAATATGGTTTTTCTTGAACTACTCAAATCAAATATAACTTGCTTCTATGAAGAAGAGATAGACTTCTATCTTCCTCGTAGTCATGAGATAATACTATGTAAACCTTTTGTTGATGAACGCAGACTCTTTAAAAAACTTGAAAGCATTGAGGCTTTTATATTTACTCACTCTATAAAGAAAGTAACGGTTATTACTATGAATAAGGAAGGAAATATATCACATCCTCTCTCTCAAGTTGATATAATACCCTTTGATATTTGGGCATTAGGAGATTAATGTATGTTATGTGGAATTGATGAAGCTGGTCGTGGTCCCATTGCAGGTGACCTAGTTGTAGCTGGATGTATGTTTAACTCCGGTATTCCTACTGATGGTCTTAACGATTCAAAAAAGATTAGTGAGAAAAAAAGATATAAGCTTTTTGAAGCTATACAACCTAACACTCTCAATCATATAGTTGTTATATCTTCAAAAGAAATAGATGAAGAGGGAATATCTAAATGCATGAATAAGGCGTTAAATGAGATAAAGTCCAAACTGGATGCAAGTGAGTATCTTTTTGATGGAAATACTACTTTTGGCGTCGAGGGTTTAGTTACCATGGTTAAAGCTGATGGAAAAGTACCCGAGGTAAGTGCAGCTTCAATTTTAGCAAAAGTAACGCATGATATAAACATTATAAAGGATTCTCAGTTGTATCCTCAATATGGGTTTGAAAAACATAAGGGCTATGGAACCGCCTTTCATATTGAGATGATTAAAGAACATGGGTATTCTCCCATTCATAGAAGAAGCTATAAGGTGAAAGCTTTACAAGGCATAAAGGCTTTAACAAATTTTCTTTAAAAGAGTTTCTATCTTATCTGAAGTGATAGGTTTTGGTAAAAAATGTTTAACGCCAAGTTTTCCTAGTCTAAGAACTGTGTCTTTATCTAACGTTGATGTAATAATTATTATTTCTACTTTTAGTTTTCTATCATTAATAAACTCTACCACACTATAACCATCAACTATTGGCATGCTCAAATCTAAAAATATGATGTCCATTTCATCTTTCTCTAGCTTAAAAAAAGCGGACGCACCATCTTTGGCTTTGAAAATTTTCAACTCTTCTTCTTTGTAGTCACTTAAAAAACATGTCATCAATTTATGAATAGTTACGCTGTCATCTGCGATAAGAACTTTTTTCATTATAAATCCTTTACTAATCGAATATAATAACGTTTACATAAGTTCCACTCTCTAAAAACTTATCTTCTTCACCAGCTATCATCAGTCCGCTGTTGTTTAGCATATTAGTAAGTATTGCTGAACTTCCAACTTTCTTTCCCTCAAAGTTAACAAAGTACTGTCCATCTTCTATGAGAACATTACAAGCTGTAAACTCTGTATAACGACTGCGTTTCGTGAAGTCCTCTTGTAGTTTTGCGGCAACTATCTTAAATGGTATTTCACTCTTTAACATCTTCGATATAAGTGGTACGGCATACAGAATTGCCGTTACGGTAGAAGAGTAAGCAAAACCAGGAAGCGCTAAGATAAATTTACTCTCCTTTTGCGCCACCATAATATGACGACCTGGTTTAATCCCAACCCCTTTAAAGACGACATCAGCGCCTAAACGCGGCACAATATCTTTTACAAAGTCATAATCACCAACGCTTACTCCACCAGTACTTACAAGAATATCAGCACTCTCTAGAGCTGTTTTAAATGTTTTCATAATCGCGTCTTTATCATCAGGTGCTGTTCCGAGTTGAATGACCTCTGCACCAATCGACTCAAAAAGTGCTGCTAATGTATAGTTGTTTGAGCTTCTTATCTGAGCAGGATTATCACTATTTTCACCTAGGTCTAAGATTTCACTTCCCGTAGCTATAACTGCCACGCGAGGACGCACTGCAACTTTAACCATCACTTGATTAAGTCCTGCCATTACGCCAATTTCTGCAAAACCTATTTTAGTTCCCTCTTCTATAAGAACCTCACCAGCTTTGTAACCTTCGCCAATAGGACGAACGGAAAAACCTTTTGGAACCTCTTCATCGATAGTAATCTTACCATCTGCATAAGTTACGTTTTCTATCTGAATAAGAGTATCTGAACCCGTAGGCATCATAGAACCTGTAAAAGTTTTTATAGACTCTCCAGTTTCTATAACACGCGTTTCATCATGTCCCGCGGGATTGTCTCCTAAAACATAGATGACTCCAGAGGCTAAATCTTCATGTTTCACGGCATAACCATCCATAGACGCCGTTGGAAACTGAGGGTCATTGAACTCGGCTACAATATCTACAGCTAAAATACGACCAAGAGAAGAGCTCAAAGGGACTCTTTCAAATCGCTCGGCATTTACTTCAAGTAGGTCGAGCATATTTTTACTAGCTTCGTATGAGATTAGATTCATTTTGTTTCTCCTAAAATTCCGCTACCTTTGATAGCCGTTGAGCGATCAAGCGCATAGACCCTTTTTCCATTTAAAAGGTCATACTTCCATATTGGAGCACTTGCTTTAAAGTCTTCAACAAACTCATCTATAAACTCTAGTGCTACTCTGCGTTTAGGTGAAAACACAGAAGCTATGTAAGATGATTCGTGAAGCATAACATCTCCACGAGAGTGCGCCATCTTAATGACTGCGCCTTTTTCTTTTGCTTTTTCTTGCCATGATGCAAACCAAGAGTTGAGTATAGGCTCATATATGTCAAAACTTAAGCCATCAATACCGTCTTCGCTTCTTACAGTTCCAATAAATGGTATATAAGCACCATAATTGCTAGTCGCTTCTTCTTCGTACCAATCTTTTAGTATTTTTGGAACGTCTAAAGCCCCATCATATAAACTTAACACTGACTAGCCACCACAAACAGGAGGGAGCAAAGAGACTTTGTCTCCATCTTTAAGAGGAGATTCCAGAGAAGAAACCAAAGTGTCATTTACGGCAACGGCGCAGTTAGTTAACCACTCACTCATTTCATCATCTCGCTGTAAAACCGCCGCTAATTCGCTTAGGTTTTGTATGTCCAACTCTAGGCTTGGTTTTTGTATCGGTCCTAAAAATTCAACTCTTATCATCTCTTTTACCTTCATAATTATTACTGTGATTATATCTAAGATAAGTTAAGCAGTGTATAATCACATCATGATTTTTGGAAAAATAGAATATCTCAACCTTTTGCCTTTTCATGTTTTTATGAAGCGATTTATCAAGAATGGCTCCTCAAAAATGAGTATGGAATATAAACGCGGCGTTCCCTCTACTATAAACGCAGCTTTTCACAAACACAGGGTTGATGCCGCGTTTATATCAAGCATAAGCGCAAAAAAAAGCAAGCATGTTTCTCTTGGAATTATCGCTAAGAAACATGTAAAAAGTGTCATTATAATCCCATCTGCATCCACTATAAAAGATTTAGAATCTGCTTCATCCAATGTTTTAGCGGATGTTTTAGGTATACAAGGTGAAGTGCTCATTGGGGATAAAGCGTTACGATATTCTCTAGAAAATAGTGACTATCTTGATTTGGCGGAAATTTGGCATGATAAGTATCAACTTCCCTTTGTCTTTGCATTGCTTTGTTATCATAAAGATCAAAATCTCTACAAAAGAATAGAAAAAGAATTTTTAAAAGCTAAGATTAAAATCCCTCAGTATATTCTGCAACAAGCGTCGCAAAAAACAGAAGTTTCAAAAAAAGATGTTTTAGAGTACTTAGAATTGATTTCATATGAGTTAGACAGTAAGTCTAAACGCGGTCTTGCTAAATTTTATAAAGAGAGCAAAAAAGTTATTTAACTCTCTTGGCCAACTCTTTTTTGTACTCGTTTATATCGAAATCCCGCATAGTTGAACTTCCACTATCAATCGCCGCCTGAGCAACTGCTGATGACACCTCAACTACAAGACGTTTATCAAATGGTTTTGGAATGATATACTCTTTGCCAAATGAAAGTTTTTTACCAAACAACTCGTTAATGTACTCCGGAACTTCTTCTCTCGCCAAATCTGCCAACGCATGCGCCGCAGCGACCTTCATCTCAATATTAACCCTTCTAGCACGAACATCCATAGCCCCTCGAAAGATAAATGGAAAGCCTAAAACATTATTTACTTGGTTTTCAAAGTCGCTTCTACCAGTCGCGATGATAGCGTCTGGACGAGCTGCTCTTGTTTCATCTGGGAAAATCTCCGGAGTTGGGTTTGCGAGTGTAAACACAACAGGAGTATCTGCCATTAGTTTTACATCTTCAACGTTAAATGAACCAGGACGAGAAAGTCCAACTACAACATCGGCACCAGAAAACACTTCCTCTTTTGTTCTTAAAGTTCTTGAGCAGAACTCTTTTTTGTACTCGTTCAAGTCATCGCGTTTATCGTGAACTACACCTTTTGAGTCCATCATGAAGATGTTTCGCACGCCAATATGTCTGTAAAGCCTTGCGCAAGATATTGCAGCTGCGCCAGCGCCAACAAGCACAATCTTTATCTCTTGAAGTTTTTTGCCCGTTATCTCACAAGCGTTCATAATCGCGGCCGTTGAGATAACAGCCGTTCCATGTTGATCATCATGCATAACAGGAATATCCAACTCTTCATCAAGTCGTCTCTCAATCTCAAAACACTCAGGTGCTTTAATATCCTCAAGGTTGATGCCACCAAATGTTGAAGAGATAAGCGCTACCGTTTTACAAAACTCATCTACATTCTCAGTATCCACCTCTATGTCAAAACTATCAAGTCCCGAGAAAATTTTAAACAGAACCCCTTTGCCTTCCATAACGGGCTTTGAAGCGAGTGCGCCTATGTTACCAAGTCCTAAAACGGCAGTTCCGTTAGATATAACGGCAACAAGGTTGCCTTTTGCGGTGTACTTATACGCATTCTCAGGATTTTTTTGGATCTCTAAACAAGGAACAGCCACACCAGGGGTATATGCTAGGCTAAGATCTTTTTGAGTAGCAACGGCTTTACTAACTTCCACTGATATTTTTCCAGGACGAGGAAACTCATGGTAGTCTAACGCTTCTTGATCTGTGACTGCTTTATTGGACATATTAACTCTCCTGAATTGTTTTATATCTTACTATGTGGTTTATCCCAAAAACTCTCATCTGGTTTACCCTCAATATGATCAACATAGTACTCTTCATGCGTTTTACGGATAGCGTCTCGTATACGGTTAACATTTTCTTTTTGAGCGGCAACAGGTTCTTTAAGAACGCAGTACTCGCCCTCTGTCAGTTCATCATTAAATTTATCTTCATCAAATGTTTTACCCAAGTATGCCACGACAAAACGCAAATCCCTCTCTGCATTTCCAAGACAAGATGTAGCGCCTGGAGATGGAGTCATATTAAATATAATTCCCTCTCCTGTGTTTATAGAAGCTTCTCCAAGCATTAACTTTTCATCATCTTTGTTTATAACTTGAGGACGAACGCCCCCAAAACCTTTGGCATATGTGAACTGATCTTTTCGGAGAGATGGAACAATCTTCCTTGCGTCTTTTAAAAACAGTATCTTGTTGAGTACTGGTACCTCAAAAAGAAAGTTTCTCATTATATAACTACGAATATCTGACTCTTTGAGAAGTTTCCACAAAGCCTTAACTATCTTCATATCAAAGCGAAGTGTTTTCCAGAAATCCATATACGTACCAGGCTTAAAACGTTCTAGTTTTGGTAAGACTAAAGCAGTTGGACCAAAGCGAGTATTTCCATCTACAAGTACGTCCGGGTCACCATGAAGCGCCGCAAATGGAAGTTTTGGATTTTGGATCATATAAACCTTTCCGTTTAACATCTTCTCATTTGTTAGGTAAAAACTTCCAGCCATCGGTAAACACCCTAGGTTATGACCATATCCCATTTTATGTGCTAAGAAAAGACTATGCGCTCCTGCGTTTACAACGACAAAATCAGCATACAAAGTTTGGTTTTTTGTAATAACCTTATATCCGCGTTTACCACTTCTCTGCATTGTTTGAACTTCAGTGTTTAAAAAGAGTTCTACTTGGGTGTCTGTCTCATCCTTAGCTCTCTGAATCATGTCTTTTGCCAGAATACCAAAGTCAACCGTAGTCCACTGACCTATTGTGCCAATTCCAACTATTTGTTCAGGGCGCTCTAATCCATCTTCTCCCCAAACAACCTTGGGTTCTAACTCTTTTAGTTTCTCTTTATCCCAAACTTCTAAGTATGGAAAAAGTTCGGAAAACTCTTCATAACGATGAAGTAAAAACTCTACCTCCTCTTCTCCTACTCCTAACGCCATCTTTTGGTGTGAAAATATTGCTTTGTTTTGTAGCTTGTGCTGTAGACAGTAGCGTTCCACCATTTTTGCGGTTCTTTTAGTTATAGCCGCTTTTTCTAAGGTATAGTTAGTCTCGATATCTCCAACATGTATAGTTTGAGAATTACTAGTTCCTTTAGAATTTAACGTTGCTATATCTTCATATTTTTCTATAATTGCGATGCTTTTAACATCCGTATAACGAGCCAGTTCATACGCTAAAGCTGCACCTGAAATACCTGCTCCTACGATAATAACTTCAAAATTACGATTAGATTGAGACATGAGCTACCTTATAATGTTTTGTATACTGTAATATATCACAAGAAAGATTAAATAGGAAATTATCCTACTATAGAGCTTTTAAACTCTCCAACCACTCTTTCATCTTCTTCTCATAACCAATACTCTTTAGCTCAACAAATTTTAGAGGTTGACTCAGGTATTCTTGTTTTACGTAACCACCAAAATCATGTGGATAAAGATATGGTGATTCATCATCCGAGAGTGTTGTTTTTGTTTGCTGGAGATAAGGAGGGATGTCTAAAACTAGTCCATTTTTCACCGCGTTTAGAGCTTCATTAATCGCCATGTATGCAGAGTTGGATTTTGGAGACGCGCAAAGATAAATAACGGCTTGCGCTAAAATAATTTTCGCCTCTGGATACCCTATTTTACTCACACTTGTTAATGTAGAAGTTGTAAGAGTCAGTGCTTGAGGGTTGGCATTACCAACGTCTTCGCTCGCTAGGATAACCAAACGCCGTGCTATAAAGTCTGCGCTCTCACCGCCATCTATCAATCTTGCAAGGTAGTATATAGCTGCGTCAGCGTCAGAACCACGAATTGATTTTATGAGAGCTGACGTTAAGTCATAATGAACCCCAGCCTCACTACTTCCCGCCGCAAGCGCGTTTGGACGAAGGGACTTTAAAGTATCAATACTAATTTTACTATCTAGATTTGAAGCAAACTCCAATAGTTTAAGCATTGCGCGTGCATCACCTCCACTACTAGCTACTAAATACTCTTTAGCCTCATTGTCTACTTCTAAACTATTTGACTCAAGTGCTCTTTTTAAAAGATTTGATAATGACTCGTTAGATATATGCTTAAGTTCAAATAGCATTGAACGCGAACGAATTGCAGATGTTAATGAGTAAAATGGATTTTCTGTTGAAGCGCCTATAACTAACACGGAGTTATTTTCCATAACTGGGAGGAGTACTTCTTGTTGATTTTTTGAAAGCCTATGTACCTCGTCTATGAATATAAGAGGTTTTTGGAGAGCGTTTTTATACTGTTCAAATATTTTACGAAGTTGGTCTATTTTTAGTGAGGTCGCATTAAACTCATAAAATGGAAGATCCATAGTTTTCGCTATGACTCTAGCTATGGAGGTTTTCCCCGTTCCAGCCGGACCATAAAAAAAACTATGTCCAAGGGCGAATTTTTCACAGAGAACTCGTAGTGGAGAAGTAGGCGAACTTAAGTGCTCTTGGCCTACAAACTCATCAAATGTAGATGGACGAAGAAGTTGTGTAAAATCAGACAAGTTATTTTTTGCCTGTGCTTCTTGGATTTGCCTTTGAATCTCCTCTAGGTTTAGGAGCGGGTTTTGCCTTGTTAAACGTAGCTTTAAATGCTGGTTTGGGCTTATTTCCCGCCATTTCACGAGCTAATTTTTCTCCTGATTTCAAAAATGTAAAGAGTGCTGAGTACTCACTACGAGTTAAGAACCTCGTTTTACCTTCTGGAAGATTGTTCAGTTCTATTTCTGCAAAACTAACACGTTTAAGGTCAGCTATCTCTGCGTCAAAGTGAGCAAAAAATCTACGAAGTTCACGATTTTTTCCCTCAGAAATAGCAACTTTTAGTGTAGAATAGTTATGAGCGTTTTTCTGAATTTGATACCCTAAAAATGGTTTGAATTCCATAGAAGTTATCTTAGAGTGTGAATGACCACCTGCTGTAGCATCTTCGACGAACATACCATTTAACATTGCATGTTCCATCTCTGTAGTCACTTCACCTTTTATCTTTATCTTATAACGACGCTCAAGATCTGATTCCATAAGTGCCGTTGCTACATGAGAAGCGTCTGTTAGTAAAAGAACTCCCTCACTTGCAAAGTCTAAACGCCCAACTGGGATGTAGTGTTTAAAATCTTTCCCTAGTGAGTCATAAATAGTACGGCGACCCTTTGGATCATTTTTAGTTACAAGTTCCCCTTTTGGTTTGTTGTAAACTATTACCGTGTACTTCTCTTGACGACTGATTTGTTTTCCACTTGCATAGACCACATCAGCTTTTTCGTCAACTTGGGTTGCAGGATTCTCTTGAATCTCGCCATTTACTCTTACATATCCCTCTTGGATAACTTTGTCAGCTTCGCGACGTGAGTACGTTGAATAGTGTGCTATAAATTTGTTTAATCTCATCATAATATTATGATATTCCTTTTTCAATCAGCGTATGAATGTGAAGAACGCCTTTTATCTTTTTGTTTTTATCTGTAACAACGAGCAGTTGTATCTTTTTTTCTTCTATCAAAACAAGTGCGTCACTTGCTAGCATATCCGCATTGTCAATACACATGGGGTTTATGGTTGCATATTTAAAAACTTCATCTTCGAGTGAAAAATCATTACTTAAAAGAGCGCGACGAACATCGCCATCACTCATAAGTCCTAAGAGTTTGTCATCTTCGTCAACTATGAGGGTCGTACCTAAACGCCCCTCACTAATGCTTAAAATCGCTTCTTTTACTTTAGTGTCTTTTTTAATGATAGGTAAGTTTTTTGTTTGCATAAGGTTTGAAACTTTTACAAAGAGTTTTTTACCTAAGGCTCCACCAGGGTGAAAAGAGGCAAAATCGCTTTTTTGAAAGTTTCTTGCTCTCATTAAACAAACCGCTAACGCATCACCAAGAGCGAGAGTTAGCGTCGTAGAGCTTGTAGGCGCTGTGTCTATGGGACAAGCCTCTTTTTCAACCACTATTTTAATAACTAAGTCACTATGAGTACCAAGCGTAGAATTTATGTTTTTTGTCATTCCAATAAGAGGGACGTTGAAACGTTTTATATGTGGCAAGATAGAACTAAGTTCTTCACTTTCGCCGCTGTAACTAATTCCAATCACAACATCATTTTTATCTATCATTCCTAAGTCACCGTGAAGCGCTTCCGTTGGATGAAGAAAAAAACTAGGTGTTCCAGTAGAAGCAAAAGTAGCGGCCATTTTAGCCCCTATAAGTCCACTTTTTCCAACACCTGTGATGATGAGTTTTCCCTTACAGTTCAGTATAACATCAACAGCTTTATCAAACACGTCATCTATTAAAGTCGCTGCGTTTAATAGTGTCTGCGCTTCTATGTTTAAAGTCTCTTGTGCAATTGTTTTGTAATTCATAATAGTATTATAGCGTTTTAGATTACATAAGCTATAATTACTTCAATGTAAAGATAAATAATGTAAAGATAAATGGAGAACAACTTTGAGAAATGAAATCGGTAAATATACTAATAAAATAAGTGCTTTAAAACTAGAGGAACGTCAGCTAACGTTAAACACTCTTATTATAGGAGAAGAAGGCTCTGGAAAGACTAACCTAGCTTGTAAGATTAGAAACTTTGTAATAGACAACTCTGTTCCTACATTTTACATGGATTTTTCAGACTCTTTTGAAGACAATATTGAACTTCGCTACAAAGACAAAGATTTTAACTACATCAAATTTGAAGAATCAGCCGAATTTGAAGAAGAATTTCAAAAACTCATAGATGCGAGAAAACATATCTATATGGCTGTTAATCCTAAATATTTTTCAAATAAAAAAGATGAAAGAAGTAGACTTTCCGCAACTATTGCAAAAGTGGAACTTCTAGAAAATTACTACTATTTTTTCCATGATATTGAAAATCTTAATGGTTTTTATACAAAATTTGAAGACTTTTTACTCTATATGCTAAGTCTAATGAATATGCAAAAATATGGTTTCACTTTTCTTGCGCAACCACATCCTATTTTTGAAAGTCAGCATATAAAACTACTTTTTTCTTTTTTATATCTAGGTAAATGTTCAAACCTTAACTACTTTAACACAGCGATTTTAAAAACATTTAACAAAAACAAGTTTTACTATCAGTTTAGAAAAGATAGCCCTACTCTACTTTTTAATAGTATAAAAAGTGAAATTGTAAATATCGATGAGTACATAATAGAAGAGTAGAAAATGCAAAAAATCTTCCAAGAAGTCTCAAATCTAGATAAACGCTGTTATGAAGAGTTTGGCTTGTGCGAAGATATTTTAATGGAGCATGCCGCCAATGGCATGGCCTCTTACATAAAAGAAAACTTTCCCCCATCTAGCACAATAACTATCATCTGTGGTAGCGGTAACAATGGCGCTGACGGCATAGCCCTCTCGCGTTTGCTTAGCTTTGATTATGACGTGAAAATACTTCTTGCCAAAGAAACAAAATCAAAAATGGCACTACTTCAACTCCAAAGAGCTAGAAGTATTGGTGTAAAAGAGTGTACCCAAATCAGCGAATGTGATGTTCTTGTGGATGCCTTAGTTGGTACGGGATTCAAGGGTGAATTTGATGAAAATTTATCTCGCTTAATGCTCAATGTGAATCAAGTAAAAGCATTTAAAATTGCTTGTGATATTCCCTCTGGACTCAAGAGTAATGGAACCTGCGCGAAGAACATTTTTAGAGCGGATATCTCACTAACTATGGGCGCTCTTAAAAAGTCTCTCTTCCTTGATGAGGCCAAAGAGTATGTCGGAGAGATAAAAGTCTTAGACCTTGGTATTTCTCGCACAGTTTATGAAACAACTACACCATGGCACCTGCTTGAAGAGCAAGATTTAAAACTTCCATTTAGAACAAAAAAAGATTCTCATAAAGGGACTTATGGTCATCTGTCCGTTGCTTATGGGGAAAAGAGTGGCGCTAGTATAATCAGTGGACTCTCTGCTTTAAAGTTTGGCAGTGGTCTTGTAACATTAGTCCATGAGAAAAACTCAATTCCAAAGACACTTCCCTACTCTCTTATGTCCAGCGGCTCTTTGCCAAAAAACACAAGTGCTCTTGCTTTAGGTATGGGTTTGGGCACTTCATTCTCAAAAAAAGATTTAGCTCTTTTTTTAGACAACTCACTTCCTATTATTTGTGATGCCGATATATTTTATATGGATGAAATTAAGCAAATTTTACAGAGACAAGATGTCGTTATTACACCCCACCCTAAAGAATTCACCTTTCTTTTAAAACTTCTTACTGTTTGCGACATCTCCGTGGAAGAACTGCAACAAAATCGTTTTCACTATGCAGAACTCTTTTGTCAGTTGTACCCAAATGTAACACTCTTACTAAAAGGTGCAAATGTCATTATTGCACATAAGGGAGAGTTTTATATCAATAGTAATGGAACTGGGGCGCTAGCTAAAGGTGGCAGTGGAGATGTGCTAAGTGGGCTAATTGGTGGGCTTTTAGCACAGGGATATTCTACTTTAGACGCTTCAATCCATGCCTCTTTAACACATACACTTTTGGCAAAAATGCATAAGGGAAATGATTTTTCCTTGACTCCCCAAAATATGATAACGATGATAGAGACGCTATAATAAATAAGCATACAAAACTAAAGGTATCCAGTGAAAAATTCTTTTAAACAAGAAATACAAAGAAGTTTGCTCACCATATATACTATATTAACTATTGTTGTTCTATTGCTTTCGCATACTATTTATGCGTCTTTTTTACAAAATGAACTTATAGAGTATGAACATCAAATTTTAAAACAACATGACTTCTCTTCTAGTGACCTCTATACTGGGACTGCCGTTCCAGACTATACTTCTAAAATTCATATTCTCAGTAATGTTGTTTTGGCTAAAAGTGTCCCTATTTACCCTCTATACAAAAACAAACACTATCTTCTCGACTTTTTACCCTCTACTCATTACTATAGCTTTTTACTTCGTCCTCTATCTCTCTTAGTTATCATAATTTTTAGTATCCATATGGTTATGAGAGCGCTTATTAAAAGAAGAACTCGTAGGTTTCAATACTTCAAAGAATATCTTTATTCTTACCTTGCAGATGGAAACATCAAGGATGACATCTTTGAAAAGATAAACGAGTATGATGATGAGATTTGCAACCTATCTCAACAAGTGAACTCTTTAATGGTCGAAAATATAAAAATAATAGAGAGACAGGAGAAGTTTTTTAAAACACTGGATACTCTTAATGAGGTTGTTTTGGAACTCTCATATGATTTTATCATTCAAGAGCACAACAAACCTTGGTTAGATATTCGAGATAATATCAACAACTTTTTATACTATCTAAACAGAAAAAATCTTGCCACCGTTCAAATGAAATCAACAGAGTTGCTCCATAATGAAATAAGCGAAATTGTATTTATCGATAGCTTAAATAAAGAGGGCTCTTTCTTTCAAGTAAAAATGATAAATATTGGAACGAATGTTTTTGGCGTAATTATTAGTGATATATCTTTCACACATAAAGAACATCAAAAAACAAAACATAAATCGCTTCACGATGCGCTTACTGATCTTCCAAATAGAACACTCTTTTTAGATAGACTAGAAAATGAAATACGAAAATCTAAAAGAAACAACAAGCTACTAGGTGTTCTTTTCTTTGACTTAAATAAATTTAAAAATATTAATGATGACTATGGGCATGCGTTTGGCGATGCCTATCTTGTTGAGTTTTCAAGAAGAGTTTCTGGGGCGCTTAGAGACTCAGATACTTGTGCTAGAATTGGAGGAGATGAGTTTGTCGCTATTTTGGCTGATCTTCAATCCCAAGACGAACTAGAAACAATCATAGATAAAATTCACGACTCGATTACGGAAGTATTTTCTTATGAGGAACACCAACTTCCTATCAAAGCTTCTATTGGCGCTAGCCTTTACCCTGATGATGGTATAGATGCGGATGTACTTATACTCAAAGCGGATAATGCCATGTATAAATCTAAGAAAAACAATAAAAAATACTCAAGATATATGGAAGAGTAAAAATCATAACAAAAGTCTAAGAAAGCTTATGTTATAAACTCACTAATAAGTAAGGAAAACTAATGGATAACATTTTAAAAATCGGAAAATATGAACTAGGCTCGCGTTTAATCGTTGGAAGCGGAAAATATGACTCATTTGAGACTACAAAAGAAGCAACTCTTGCATCAGGAAGTGAACTTATAACAGTTGCGGTACGTCGTTTAAACATCACAGATCCAGATAAAGAAAATCTTCGTGATACTTTCGCTGGAACAAATGTAAAGTTTCTCCCAAACTCTGCTGGATGTGTAACTGCTGAGGAAGCTATTACCACTTTCAGACTTACTCGTGAAGCAACTGGCATAGACCTTATAAAACTAGAGGTTATTGGAGATACAACTAAAACTCTATACCCTGATGTTTTAGAGACTATTAAGGCATGTAAAGTTTTAGCTGCTGAAGGTTTTACTATTATGGCATACACTTCAGATGATCCAATTATGGCGAAGCGATTAGAAGATGCTGGTGCGCATGCTATTATGCCACTTGCCGCTCCTATTGGTTCGGGTCTTGGTATTCAGAACCCTTACAACATCGTTTTTGTTCGTGAAGCTGTAAATCTTCCTATCATTGTTGATGCTGGGATTGGTTGTGCTTCTGACGCGGCTTACGCAATGGAGTTAGGTGCTGATGGCGTTTTAACTAACACTGCTATCGCTCAAGCACAAAACCCTATGATAATGGCGGAAGCTATGAAACATGCAGTAAGAGCAGGTCGTATGTCTTACCTTGCAGGACGTATTCCTAAAAAGCCTTATGCAACTGCATCAAGTCCAGTAAATGGAATGATACAGTTCTAAGTACTCTAAGCTTGTAAAAGTTGGGCTAATGGCTCCTCTTTTACAGCTAAATCTATCGGGTGCTATCATACAAGTTGTCCTTTGACAAACTCGTTGTAATGTCCCTCTTCATCTTCAAGTTCTTCATGAGTTCCACTTTGAACTATTTTTCCACCTTCAAGTACGTAAATAGTATCTGCATTTCTCACCGTACTCAGTCTATGAGCTATTGTTATGACAGTTTTGTCTTGGAGTATCGGAATCAGCCTAGTCTGAAGAGCTCTCTCCGTATGTACGTCTAAAGCCGATGTTGATTCATCAAAGATAACTACGCTCGGGTTTGCGATAATCATTCGAGCGATACTCAAACGCTGTCTTTGCCCACCTGAGAGCCTTATTCCATGATGCCCTACTATTGTGTCTAGTTTATCATCCATCGTGTTTATCATATCACTCAACTGCGCAATATCTAAAGCTTCGTATATAGCGTCATCGCTTATCTTCTCATCACCCATAGAAATATTAAAACGCAGGGTGGAGTTAAAAAGTATAGGCATCTGAAGTACTAAAAATATTTTATCACGCAGAGAAGTTTTATCTATCTCCCTCACATCTAAAGAGTTGTACTTCAGGCTTCCAGAACTCTTTTCATAAAATCCTGAGAGTACTTGAGCAAGAGTGGTTTTTCCACTTCCACTTGCTCCAATAAGAGCAACTTTACTTCCTTGCTTTATCTCAAAAGAAACACCACTCAGTATCTCTTTGCCCTCGTTATATGAAAAGCCAATATCTTCTAACAGTATATCAACTCTCTCTGACTCGATACACTTCTCCCCACTACTTTCAGTTCTTAACCCTAGTACTTTATTTATCCGCTCTAACGCAGCTGCTGCTGATGTATAACTGTACTGCATGCTGAGCATATCTTGAATAGGCGTCATAATAAACCAGATGTAACCAAACATGGCGAACATCATTCCTATGCTCAAGTCGCTGTATGCCACGAGAACAAGTCCAGAGGCCCGTAAAATTTCAAACATAACTAAAAATATAGTATAAGACAACCTCTCGTACGCTACATTTTTATACCCAAATTCATTAGATGTTATTTGAATCTTTTGCGCTAGGTCTGTAGCTTTAGAGAAAAAGTACTTCTCTTGATTACTCGCTTTTATCTGTCCGAACAACTCTAAAGTCTCTCCAACGTCTTCTTGAAAGTTTGAGATAGCGGCATTCTCTTCTTTTTTTAAATTTCCTACTATCTTTGTCATTTTTTTGCTTAAAAGCATAATAACTGGCTGAATAACAAGAATTAAAAGCCCTAAAATTGGGTCGATGAGTATAAGCACAATGGCAATTGCTAAAAGAGTAAGTACAGAGGAGACTAGTTTAGAAACCGTTGTTATAATAAACGTATCTAACGTATTTATATCGGTCACAAGATTTGAAGTAATAGCGCCACTTCCAAGTGTTTCATATTCGTTCATAGAAGTAACTTGTAAATGTTCTAGGAGTTTTTTTCGTATCATAAACGTAACAAACTTCGCTATTCTTGTAAATATTTTTGTAAGTACAACTGTAAAAAAGTAGTATATGAAACGCAAGAATATAACACTCAAAGTGACTATAAATATATAATAAAACGCCGTAGTGCTTCCAAGAAAAAAGTCTATGCTATTTACAAAAACCGCCGGTTTCTCTAGAAGTATCTCATCAACCAGTATAGGAAGCATTAAAGGTATGGGAACACTTACGAGGATTGAAAGAATAGTTATTATCTGTCCATAAACAAGAGAGGACTTTTTTTCTAACACAAGTTGAAATATCGTTTTAATTGTTATCTTTTCACTCATCAAATCAACTTACTATTTCGAGTCTATTTCTACCACTATGTTTTGCAGTATAGAGTGCTTTATCAGCTAATTTATACAGAGTGTCTATGTTGTCATCATCTTTAACTTTATGTATACATAGGCCTCCGCTTACAGTAAGAGCGCTTGCAACTGCACTATCCTTATGTTCGATTGCTAAATCTTCTATTCGTTTGTTTAATGTCCCGAACTTTTTTATAGTCCTGTCCCTGTTCGAAGACCGTGTTAAGATTGCAAATTCTTCCCCACCCATTCTAAATGCATACCCCATATCTTTAGTAAAGTTCATTAACTCTTTTGCAACTAGTACGAGAGCCTCATCGCCTGCTTGATGACCATATTGGTCATTATAGTTTTTAAAATAATCGATATCTAAAATCAGAAACGCTAAAAATTCATTGTTATTTTTCACACTCTCTAAGATCTTCTCTGACTCTTCATTAAAATGATGACGATTATGCATACTTGTTAAACCATCGGTGATAGCCTGTCTTTCCAAGCTCACAATCATCGCCCTTTCTTTCACTCTTATCTGCTGTAGCTCTTTATCAGCAACGCTATGCACGGACTCAGACATATAAATAATTAAAGTTAAAACAATAGAAGCAATAGCAAACCGGATAAAATCTATCATGATCCACGCGCCATCGTTCCAAGTGCCAATACCATCAAAAGCAAGATAAAACATAATAGAATAGAAGAAAATGGAGAGATAGAGACCTTTAATCTTCCCATTCAAGTTAATCGCGATAAAAGGAACAAATATGCTCCAGATAATACCGAAGTGCGTGTTCTGATTATCGAGTATAAATGTAATCATAAACGCAATTAAAATAATAACAGCCAAAAATGCGGAAATTTGAATATTTTTTTTGATTCTAAGATACAAAATGTTGAGAACGGACGCCAAACCTGCGACAAGATCAAATATGGCTACAGTATGATTTTGGGTAACAAAAAAGTTTATATACGTAAATATAAAAAAGATGAGCGCGGTCAGAGACATTATCCCATTTACCATCATAATACGTCGGTATGAAACATTGTCATTATACTCTGCGTTTGAAGTTATAAAATTCTTGAAAATATTTTTAATTGTCATATGCTGATTTTAGCAGACTCAACACTAGGAAACTCTTAAATATATGCCTTAATTTTGTTATACTTCACTAAACATTACAAAGGTATACATATGCATTTTCTCGCTCTTATTTTATTTATGGTTTTAACACTTGGGGCTAATGACACAGCGCATACATTTGTCAAAAGTAAAGAATGCCAAAGTTGTCATGCAAAAATATATGAAGAGTTCACTTCTTCTATGCACTTTAATTCCACTCCACAAAAAGACCCTATTCATAAAGCTGTTTGGGATAAACATCCACAAAATAAAAAGCTCGATAGATACGGTTGTGGGAAATGCCATACTCCAGCAGCCAATGATTTAGACGACATGATTACAAAAGGAAAACACTCATCCCCCGATACGCAAAACGAAACGCATCAAGAGGGTATTAGCTGTGCTTACTGTCACCGTATTCAAAGTGTCAAGCTAAATGAAAAATCTAATATTAATATAATCTCTAAAAAAGAGAAAAAATACTTTTCTTCTTCAAAAGAACAAAAAGCATCTCCTTTCCATGCCATAGATACTGAAAATGAAATCATGCAAAATGGGACACTTTGCATAGGGTGTCATTCCCATAAAATGAATAAACACAAACTAAATGTTTGTTCCACTAATTTGCCAGACACACAAGATAGAGAGAGCTGCGTCAGCTGTCATATGCCAAAGAAAGATGGACAAACATTTCATGGTTTTGCAGGTTCTCATAATAACTCAGAGATGTTACAAAAGTATGTAGATATTTCTCTTACAAAAAACAAGGATGACTTTTCAATAAGCATTAAAAACCATAGTTCTCATGCTCTTTTACTTCATCCTTTGCGTGTAGCCGTATTAAAAGTGAGCATTACTCATAATGGACAAGTGCAAAAAATGAAAAACGAAATTTTTGTAAGAGTGATAGGACATAATGGAAAACCAGCTATGCCATGGAAAGCATCAGTCACGCTCAAAGACACGATGATACAAGCCAATGAAAAACGCAGTGTCAAATATGATGTTAAACTAAGTAAAGGCGACAGAGTCGATGTAGTGCTTGGATGGTTCCTTGTAAATCCAAAAGCTGTTAAAAAACTAGGCTTACAAAATGAAGACATCGCAACAAAATTTACAGAGTTTAAAAAAGAGAGTTTTACTTTCTAAACAATCATATAAGAGTTATTTGTGTTATTTCCGCACTTGCGCCTAACCTCATAGGTGGGCCCCAAAAACCAGTTCCCTTATTGACGTATATTTGTAACTCTTCATTATGTTGATGAAGACCACTGATGTAAGGCTGAACTATTTTCACTAAAAACTTAAAGGGATAGAGTTGTCCACCATGAGTATGTCCACTTAACATCAAATCTACTCCAGATGTAACTTCAGTTACATATTTTGGTTGATGTGCTAAAAGAACTGTTGGTGAATCTTTACTCTTGTCTTTAAGCGCATCTTTTATCTCAGGTATATGAGAGAGTTTTCTATATCCAAACACATCATAAACACCAGCTAAATTAAACCCTTCTCCCTCATCACCTATATAGACATTTTCGTTTTCCAAGGCTCTTATTCCTATGCTTTTGACATAAGAAATAATCTCTTGGACCCCGTGAAAATATTCATGATTTCCCACTATGTAAAAAGTGCCATATTTTGACTCCAAGAGTTTAAGTTCATCAATAGCTTCTCTTGCTCTACTTAAACTTGTATCCACTAAATCACCTGTAATGACAACAAGGTCTGGCTTAGCCAAATTGACACGATTTACTATATTTTTTATAAAGTCCTTATCTATAATTCCGCCTATGTGAACATCACTCAATTGAACAATTTTATATGATTTTTTTAAATTTTTTATTTTTACATCGACTTCTTCAAACTCAATATGCTTAGCGTTTAAAATTGACTTCGTTGTAATTCCACCAGCAATCGCTAATGATGAAAAATCAAGAGATTTTTTAAAAAAGTTTCGTCTTTTTTGAGAAAGTGGTGTTACGTCGAGCGCAATCCTAGATATGTCATATATGATAGTTGTACAAAAAAGTAAAAATAAAATACCGATAGGAAGGGAAAAAAGGAAATAGAGCCAGTTTGGAAAACTGACATAGTATCTTCCAAGAATGTAAAGGAAGATTCCAAATAGATTTATGTACAAAAACCATCTAAAGTTTCTTTTCATACGTTTGCTAACATCTAAGTGCGTTATCAAACGTTTTGAAATGTACATATTTAAAAGTGTAAAAACACCGAGTACAAGCGAAGCAAAAAGAATTGGTTGCATAGCTAACTAGTTACGAGTTAGCCGTTATAGCGTTAGCAATTCTTAACATAGTTTCTTCTTTACCAATTATTGCCATTACTTCATCAAGTCCTGGTCCGCTGAGTTTACCTAAAAGAGCAACGCGCAAAGGCTGGCCTATTTTTCCAAAGCCTATCTCCATCTCAGTTGCCAATGCCTCCATTACAGAATGATAATCAACAGGAAGATGTAACTCTTGACAAGCATCAATCTTTTTTCCAAAATTATTAAGAATTTCTATTGATCCATCTTTAAAAGCTTTTTTGACGGCTTTAGCATCATACTCATAAGGAGTTGCTAGCACCTCTTTTATTAAAGATGCTAATTCTTTAAGAGTTTTAGCTCTCTCTTTAAGCGTGTCAAGAAGTATCTCGCGTTTATCATGAGAAGTGAGTACTAGGTCATATTCCGTTAGCAGTTGTGCTAGTTCATCATTTGAGCTATTTTTGATGTAGTGAGCATTGAGCCAGTCTAGTTTGTCAGTATTATAAATAGAAGCTGACTTGTTAATATCCGCAGGATTAAAAAGATGAATCATCTCATCCATAGAAAATATCTCTTGGTCACCATGACTCCAGCCTAAACGCACAAGAAAATTTAGGAGTGCGGCAGGTGTGTAACCCATCTCTTTATATGCCATAACATCTGTTGCACCATCGCGTTTAGAGAGTTTCTTCCCTGCTGCATTATGAATCATAGGGACATGGTTAAACTTTGGAAGAGCAAAGCCTAAAGCCTCGTAAACCACCATCTGTTTTGGAGTGTTTGAAAGGTGATCGTCTCCACGAATAACTTCGTTGATTCCCATTAAATGGTCATCTACCGCCACAACAAAGTTATATGTTGGAGCGCCATCTCCTCTAGCGATAACAAAGTCATCTAAGATGTCTTCCGCTTGAAAAACAACATCGCCTTTTACTCCGTCTTTAACAATTATTTCCCCTGTCAATGGCGCTTTTATACGAATAACAGGTTCTATTCCCTCAGGTGGAGTTCCATCAAAGTCACGATACTTTCCGTTGTATTTTGTTCTCTCTTTGTTTGCCATCTGCGTTTCGCGAAGTTGGGTAAGTTCCTCTTTTGACATATAACACTTATAAGCCTTCCCTTCATCAAGAAGTTGCTTTATATACTTTGCATAAATATCATCGCGTTGGCTCTGATAAGTTATCTCTCCGTCATGTTCTAAGCCTAACCAATCAAAGGCATTTAAGATTGCATCAGTAGCTTCTTCTGAGTTTCTCGCCTTATCCGTATCTTCTATACGTAAGACAAATTTACCACCATTTTCTTTAGCCCAAAGGTATGAAAAGAGCGCGGTACGAAGACCACCTATATGTAAGTATCCTGTAGGGCTTGGAGCAAAACGTGTAACAACCATGAAATAACCTCTTATTTTAGTAAATATATCCCATTTTAGACAAATATTTGTTAAAAATCGCTAAAATGCAACTTATAAATTTTACAATGGATTATCTATGTATAAATACCTCCTTTTTTTGCTCACAAGTTCTCTTCTCCTGGCTAATGTTTACAATGGTGTCGCCATTGTTGTTAAAAATAGTGCAATCACTCTTTTAGATATAAAAAAAGAGATGAAAGATTCTAAAGTGGATGAAAAAACTGCCTCAGATATGTTGATTCGTAAAAAATTAGAAGATTATGAAATAAAAGAGAGAAAGATAACTGTTTCAAGTGCGGAAGTTTTTGCTGACATAAAGACTATGGCAGCTAAGAACAACTTAAGTGTGAGCGCGTTTTATGATGCCATTCGTGAATCTAATGGAATGAGTTCGCAAGCTATAAAAGAAAAAATGAAACAAAAACTTCTTTCCCAAAAACTTTACTCAGCAATTGCTTATTCTTCAGTCTCTGAGCCGAGCATGAAAGAAGTAGAGGATTATTTCCAAATTCATAAAAGTGAGTTTACTCATCCAGCCTCTTTTGATGTGACTTTTTATAATGCGAAAGACAAGGGAATCCTTCAAGCAAAAATAAACAACCCTATGTTTTACTCAAAAGAGATAGTAAGTATGGACAAAAAACTAAACTTCGAAGAGATAACTCCACAGCTTGCTTCGCTTCTAGAGAACACTCCCCAAAATACTTTTACTCAAATAGTTCCAAATGGAGAAGGCGGTTTTATGAGTATATACATCAACGAAATCGCTACGGAGAAAGAAGCGTCAATAGAGAGTGCTAAGGACCAGATTATGAACCAAATAGTGTCACAAAAACGCGAACAAGTTTTAAGTGAGTACTTTGCAAGACTCCGTTACAATGCCGATATAAACATCATAAGAAAAGTAAAGTAACGATGCTCAACGACAAGAACTTTCTAAACATTGCAAAGGAACTTTCAACTGCCTCGAAATGCGTTTCCAAACAAGTTGGAGCCGTTATAGTTAAGGATGGTCGTGTTCTTAGTACGGGTTACAATGGCACGCCGGCTGGCTATGTGAACTGTTGTGACCACTGGAATGGAGAGTATACTCCGGAGCATCATGAGTGGAGTAAAACATACGAAATTCACGCTGAGATGAACGCTATTATTTGGGCTGCACGCGAGGGAATCAGCATAGAAGGCGCCACTATTTACGTAACGTTGGAACCCTGTAGCGAATGCAGTAAAAATGTTATCGCTAGTGGTATTAAACGCATAGTTTATGAAACACCGTATGAGCATACGCACTCAGAGCTCATTTCAAAGTTCATCAAAGATAATGGCGTTAGCATAGAAAAAATCTAGCAAAAATTTCTTTAGTTTATAAAGTCAGCTACAACAGAGGCAGGACGCCCAATAATTGCTTTTGAATCCTTAATAAGGATAGGTCTTTGTATAAGTTTAGGGTTCTCTACCATCGCTTTTATAAGTGCTGCTTCATCAGAAACATTTTTAAGTCCTAGTTCTTTGTAAACAGCCTCAGTCGTTCTCATTAGCTCCCTTGCATCCATATTAAGCATCTTAAGAAGAGATGAAATCTCTGTAACCGTTAGTTCATTATCCAAATACTTTACTACTTCTACTTCACATGAATTCTCTTCGAGTATGCTAAGTGCCTCACGAGATTTTGTGCATCGTGGGTTATGCCATATTTTTATTTTGCTCATTATTTTCCTTTTATTATTTAGCATTTTACTATAAAAATGCTATACTAATTCCATGAAAAAAATATTGTTAATTGAGGATAGTTTATCTACTCTCAAATTATTAGAAATACAAATTTCCAGTCTTTGTAATAATATAGAGATATTAGTCTCTATGTCTTGTAAAGAAGCAAGTGATATTATCAGAAAAAATAAAGATGAAATAGTCATAGCGGTAGTAGATTTAAATTTACCTGATTGTGAAGAAGGTCAAGCCGTCGCACTCACCACTTCAATAAATATACCTACTATTGTTTTAACAGGTAATAGTTCTCAAGAAGTCAAAGAATTACTTCAAAAAAAAGATGTTGTTGACTATGTCATCAAAGATAACTACAACAGTATCAACTATGTTGCGCATGCTGTAAAAAGGTTCCTACGAAATTCTAATACAACAGCCTTGGTTGTTGATGACTCAAAACTTAATCGAACCGTTCTTGTACGAGATCTACAAAAAATTCTAATAAATACGCTAGAAGCGTCTAGCGCTCAAGAAGCATTAGATATTATTGAGAACACTGATGAGACTATCTCTTTACTCTTGACTGATTATGATATGCCAGAAATAAACGGTATAGAACTAGTTTCCATTTTAAGAAAGAAATTTCCTGAGGATGTACTATCAATTGTAGCGCTCAGTGCGACAAATGATGATAACATACTTTCAGAATTTATAAAAACTGGAGCAAATGACTTTATTGCTAAGCCCTATAGTTTTACAGAGTTCAATGTACGAATAAACTCAAGTCTTGATACACTTGAACTCTTTGCTAAAACAAAAAACCTCGCGAATAAAGACTTTCTAACAGGTTCATACAACCGTAGATACTTTTTTGAGAGTAGTGAAGCCATAATTGCGAAAAATGTGCGAAAAGACCAAAATATTGCACTAGCAACATTAGATATAGATAATTTTAAAGTTGTTAATGATACATATGGTCACGATGTAGGTGACGAGGCTATTAAAGAGATAGTGACCGTACTGGGTAAAACACTCAGAAAGTCTGACTTAGTCGCTCGGTTTGGTGGAGAAGAGTACTGCATAATTTTAGAAGATATAACTCTACAAAACACAAAAAAAGTCTTTGAAGAGATTCGATTAAACTTTGAAAATAATCATATAATTATTGGTGACTTAGAGTTTTCTTATACTGTTTCCATTGGCGTGTTTTATGGAAAAAGTGATAGTATAGAGAAGATGCTAAAAGTTTCAGATGAGGCTCTCTATGAAGCGAAAGAGAATGGTAGAAATCAAGTTATTATCCATCAGAAATAAGGAAGAAGAATTAAGAATGAAGTATACTAATACATATCGAACCTTAGCTGAGTTTGGCAGAAAACTACTTAACAAACCTACTCTAGCGGAGGGTCTACCAATAATATCCGCTTACGCTAAAGATGTTATTAAAGCGGAGAGGTGTTCTATATTTATTTATGACGCCGACAAACAAAACTTTTGGACAACTATATCAGATGGCGTAGACAAAATAACAATTCCAGCTGATAAAGGCATTATCGGGTATACATTTAAAACGAAAGAACCTGTATTAACAAATGACGCTTATGCACATCCAAAATTTCTCGCTCAAGTAGATAAAACCACAGGATATAAAACACGAAATATTATTACCTCTCCTATTTTTAGTTCTAAAAGAGAAGTTATCGCCGTTCTTCAACTTTTAAACAAAGAAGAAGACTTTGATGAAGAAGATAAAAAATTTATGACTTTTTTCTCTCACTACATAAGTGGTTTTCTAGAACTATCAGATGTTTTTTTAAGAGAAGATATAAAACAAAACGAAGTGACTATTGATGAATAAATTAAACGATATTGCAGAGTTTGGAGGAAAACTTATGCTAGCTTCAGATATAGATGTAGCTTTGCCTCTTATTTCAACTGAAGCGAAAAGTCTTGTAAATGCGCAGAGATGCTCTATTTTTATAGTGGATAGAGAAGACAATATGTTATGGACAAAATTTAGTGATGGCATAGGTCGTATCGTCATTTCAGTGGACTCTGGTATAATTGGAGACACATACAAAACTAAAGAAGCGCAACTCGTTAACAATCCTTATGATGACAGTAGATTTTTACAAGCCGTAGACAAAAAAAGTGGTTTTACTACAAAAAATATGATAACGGTTCCCATCTTTGACTCAGGAAGAGAAATTCTTGGAATCTTGCAAGTTCTCAATAAAGAAAGGGGTGACTTTGATAGTGAAGATCTAAGTAGACTCATATTTTTTGCAAATTATGTCAGTGGAAGCATAGAGCTTGTTCTTATGAATGAAAACTCATAATGAACTCAATTGATTTTTTGCATTAACATATAGGCATCATAAGCCAACCGCATGACCCCTACGGAATAGTTAGATGAGTTGTTATACCTCATAATCTTTTTTGTATATTCTCTCATGTACTCTAGTTCAGGTTTTCCTTTTGTGAAACAGTTATATATCTTTCCATGTTTATTTTTTTCATACACGAATGAAGAATCTTTATGCGAAACTTCGTACTCATACCACTGCGCTTCTATGCTTGGAATGTCTGGCATATTTTCCCACTTTGCAAGAGTGTTAAACTGAGCATTTTTATGTAAAAAGTTTGCAGCTGAGACTATAGCATCTTCCATTTTTGTAAGGTCTGAGATCTCGCTCTTGTATGACTTCGCATGAATGAAACTGTTTGGCATAAACTGAGGGATTCCAACAGCCCCGGCATAAGAGCTTGGGATATTACACTGTTCAGGTGTCACCCCTTTTTTATAACAGTACTTTATGATGGCCGTCATATTTGTCTTCCCCATTCTCATCAGCCATTTTTCTCGTGAAGTCTCTGTCTTGACTCTTGTCACGATTGTGTTAAAAACTATAAAAGCGTCATGCGTTGGTTTTATCTTTCCCAACCTTGTCTCTTTAAGTAAAATTGCCGAGATTATTTCACGGTTTACCCCATACTTTTTCTCCGCATAATCATATACTTCTTTATACTCTTTAAGATTTTCTACCATTTGTGGAACATATTTCACAAGAGCATTATTCGCTTTTTTTTCACTCGCTCTATGTGTTTTTATTTCTTTAGGTTGCAGGTAATTCCAACTCACCTCATCATATTTTTTTGTTTTAAAGTATGAAAGTAAAAACTGGTTTGCGTACTTGTAAGAAACGCCACTAGCTACTGCTTTTTCACAAATATCAATATAGTTTTTGTTCTGGAACGTACAGTTTGTGTACTTTGCCATAAGAAGAGTCGTAAGACTTATTGTCAGTAAAATTATTTTAATCATTATTTATCTCTTTTAATCTTTTTGGTGTTCCTATATCGTGCCATACATTTGTAAACACTTCGCCACTTACGTCTTGTTTATCTATAGCTTCTCTAAGAAATGGCGCTAATGCCTGCTTGCCCTCATTTATTTCATCGAAGAAAGAGGGAGTGTAATAGCCTATTCCTGAGAATGTATGCATAACATCATCTTTATTTAAAACATTAGCCTCTTTTAAACCAAAGTCTCCCTTTAAATTATGGGGAGGATTTGGAACTAAAATAAGATGCGCTTTTTTATCTTTTAGTTTAAATGAAGCATCGAATTCATACTCGCAAAACACATCGCCATTGACTACCAAAAAAGGCTCCTCTCCTAAAAGACTAAGCGCTTTTTTTATGCCTCCAGCAGATTCCAATCCACCACTTGCTTGCTCATCGGAGTAACTTATCTTTATTCCATATCTTGAACCACACCCGAGGTACTCAGGTATTTTATACCCTAAGTGAGCGATATTTATCACCACTTCTCTAAAGCCATTTCTTTTGAGCTTTTCTAAGTGCCACACTATAAGAGGTTTCCCCCTTACTTCTAAAAGAGGCTTAGGAAGAGTGTCCGTAAGAGGTCTCATTCTCTCACCCTTTCCCGCGGCTAAAATCATCGCTTTCATATTGTTACGCTCTCTAAAAACTTTGCAATCTCTTTTGTTTCTTCATATCTTGAAGCAGTCTCGATGACATACTTCAAAACAAGAGGAATATCTTTCAAATAGCCGTCTTTGCCATCACGAATAGACAAACGCGAGAAGACACCAAGCACTTTTATATGTCTTTGCATTCCCATAAAGTCGAACCATTTTAAAAACTCTTTATCTTCTGTTTGTAGTCCTAATTTATCTCTAAAGCTAAGAGCCAACTCTTCTATGTCTTCGCGTTTAAACTCGATGTAGCAATCTTTTAGTAAAGACACCAAGTCATAAGTGATAGCTCCGCTCATAGCGTCCTGATAGTCTATAACCCCTATCTCTTCACTTGGCATGAGCATAATGTTGCGAGAGTGAAAATCTCTATGGACAAATACGTTTTGAGGCTGTTCTAGCACTATGTCAGAGATTCTGTCAAGACTATTTTCAACAAGTTCTTTTTGAGTCGCGGTAAGTGTTAACTCTAAGTTCTTACATAGGTACCACTCCCGTATCAAATCCATCTCAAAATGTAAAAATTTTTTATCATACAGAGGAAGTTTGGAACTGTCCGCTTTTTGCATCATTAGGATTTCATCCATCGCGCTTAAATAGAGAGTTTTGAAGTTTGAGTCATTAAGCGCGTCAAGAAGTTGTGCATCGCCAAAATCTTCAAGTATCAAGTATCCATCTTTTTCATTTTCTTCTAAAATCTTTGGTGCCTTGACCCCTGCGTTTATAAGTCTTGAAGTTATGTCTATAAAAGGGGTAAGAGAGTCTAACTCTAAAGAGCTATCCATAACGACTACGCTCTTACTTCCATCTTCTAAACGGTAGTACTTTCTAAAAGAGGCATCTGCACTCACTACGCTAAGTGTCCACTCTTTATAAGGAGTCCCATCTATAAAAGCTTTCATCTTATCCATATATCGCTCCAAGTTGTGAGTTTTTTAAAGCACCCGTAACAGACTTTAGTTCCACTTCTTCGCCTTGTATTCTTTTGTATGCAAGCCAAGCAAACGCCATAGATTCAAGAGCGTCACTGTTTACTCCAAAATCATCACTGCATTTAACATTAGCGTCACATAATTCTCCCAGTCGCTCAACCAAGTAACCGTTCTTAGCGCCACCCCCACATAAAATGAGAGTGTCAATAGAACTGTTCTTCATTGAGTCCCCTATGGTTCTCGCCGTAAGTTCTAAAAGTGTTGCCTGAATATCTTCATCTTTTATACTTACGAAAAGAGGAAGAAAATTTGCCAACCAAGTATCATTAAAATACTCTCTTCCTGTACTTTTTGGCGGTGTTTTTAAGAAGTAGGCATCTTGAAGCATCGCGTTTAGCAACTCTTCGTTTATCGTGCCACTCCTTGCATACTCGCCATCTTTATCGTAAGGTTTTCCCTGTGTTTGCGTTATCCACATATCGAGTAATACATTGCCACAACCTATGTCCCAGCCTCTAAGGTTCTTTCCTAATAGAGTTATGTTTGCCATACCGCCTATGTTTACAACAGCCACGTTTCCTACTAGGTTCGAAAATACGAACTGATGAAATGCGGGAGTAAAAGGAGCACCCTCTCCACCATTAGCCATATCCATTCTTCTAAAATCAGCAACAGTTATTATAGAAGTTTGAGAAGCGACTATATTTGCATCGCCCAACTGCATAGAAAAAGGAGTCTCACTTTGGGGCTCATGCCATAGTGTTTGACCGTGAAGTCCTATGGCATTTATATCTTTAGCATTTATCTTATAGATCTTTAAAAACTCGTTGATAGAGTTAGCGAAAAGTTGTCCAAGCTTATGGTCAAGAGACCCAAGAGTTTTAAGCGTAATGCTAGTAGATACCGCGTTTAAAACCTCAACTTTGAACTCTTGGGGAAATGTAAACTCGTGAGAGTGTAGAAGTTTACAAGAGTTCTTATCTATCTCACAAAGGCAAATATCTACCCCATCTAAACTAGTTCCAGACATTACGCCTATGTATAAATTATTCATCGTTTTTTCCTGTCTGCATTATCATAAACGCGACTAGTGTCCCTAAAGTTATCTGCCAAGCAAAACCTATGCTTATGCCAAATGTGTAAGGCTGCAAGGCTAGGACCATTACAAAACCACCTATAAGCGCAAAAGGCACGGTTGAAGCGGTTCCTCGTGAAGTAAATATAGCCGAAAAGAAAACGCCAAGCAGTCCCGTATATGCAAACGCCATTACGCCAAGAGCAAAACCTATGAGTGATAGTTCCGAGTATCTTTGCCAAAAGTAACTCAAAATCGCCATAGCAGATAAAACTACTGCGAAGAAAAGTACTGCGTTTCGAGAAGCTTTTATAAAATGTGTCTCGTTTGTATTTGCCTCGCGTTTGAGTTTGTAGGGTCTATATAAATCTTCTATGGCCACCGAAGCCATAGCCCCTAAAACAGAGTTCGTACTTGAAAGAGCCGCAGCTATGGCACCTACCGTTACAAACCCTCGG
>CAWUTM010000004.1:0-9720 GCA_963925755.1 uncultured Sulfurimonas sp.
TAGCGATGTTAGTAGTGTATTTTACTTTCATCCTGACAATTGCATTTAATCCTTCTGTATTGGCTGTGCCTCTTTCAGCTGATACAGTGACTACTATTGGTATTCCAATAGGAATGGCAATTATTGTATTTGCTTTTGTACTTACTGGTATATACACAAAACGCGCAAATACAGAGTTTGACGATCTGTCAAATAAAATTAAACAAGCTATAAAGGAAAACTAAATGATAATGAACAGAATATTTTTATTTTTAATTCTTGGTTCAATTGCTGTTTTTGCATCTGGAACCATAGATGGTGAGATTCAAAAACAGGGACTTAACGTTTCTGCAATTGTAATGTTCGTTATCTTTGTAAGTGGTACTTTAGGTATCACTTACTGGGCTGCGAAACGTACAAAGTCTGCAAAAGATTTCTACACTGCCGGTGGTGGAATTACAGGTTTACAAAATGGTATGGCTATCGCTGGTGACTATATGTCAGCTGCGTCATTCCTTGGAATTTCTGGTCTTGTTTACTTAAAAGGTTACGATGGTCTTATTTATTCTATCGGTTTTTTAGTTGGTTGGCCAATCATCCTGTTCCTAATCGCAGAGCCTTTAAGAAACTTAGGTAAGTATACATTTGCGGATGTTGCTGCTTATAGACTTCGTCAAACTCCGATTCGTTCTTTAGCAGCTGCTGGTTCTATAGCAACTGTTATTTTATACCTTATCGCTCAAATGGTTGGTGCTGGTAAGCTTATTCAACTTCTATTTGGACTTGATTATGAGATCGCTGTTGTTTTAGTTGGTATTCTTATGATTCTTTATGTAACGTTTGGTGGTATGCTTGCTACTACATGGGTACAGATTGTTAAGGCTTTTCTTTTACTTTCAGGTGCTACATTTATGGCTATCGCTGTAATGGCAAACTTTGATTTTGATTTCGGTTCACTTTTTGCAGCTGCAGTTGATATGAGAAATACTGAAACTATGGACATAATGAGTCCCGGTGGACTCGTATCTGACCCTATTTCTGCAATCTCACTTGCTGTTGCTCTTATGTTTGGTACAGCTGGTCTTCCACATATCTTAATGAGATTTTTTACAGTTAGTGATGCTAAAGAAGCTCGTAAATCGGTTTTCTATGCAACTGGTTTTATTGGTTACTTTTACATTTTAACTTTTATCATCGGTTTCGGTGCGATTGTTATGGTATTTCAGAATCCAGCATACTTAGACTTAGCTAAACAAGCAATTTCTGGTGGTTCTCCAATTCTTGGTGGTAAGAACATGGCAGCTATTCACTTATCTCATGCAGTTGGTGGAGATTTCTTCCTAGGTTTCATCTCGGCCGTGGCGTTTGCTACTATTTTAGCAGTTGTCTCCGGTCTTACTCTAGCGGGTGCTTCGGCAATCTCTCATGACCTTTACGCTTCGGTTATCAAAAAAGGCAATGCTGATTCAATGGCGGAGATGAAAGTTTCTAAAATAGCAACAGTTGCTCTTGGAATTATCGCAATCTTTATGGGTATTGCTTTTGAACAACAAAATATTGCTTTCGTTGTTGGTCTTGCTTTTGCAATTGCCGCGTCTGCTAACTTCCCAATTTTATTTCTTTCAATGTACTGGAGTAAACTTACAACAAGAGGTGCTGTTATCGGTGGTTCTTTAGGTCTAGCTACAGCAGTAATGCTAGTTATCCTTGGACCAATCGTATGGGTACAGATTTTAGGAAACGCAGAGGCGATTTTCCCTTATAAATATCCAGCACTTTTCTCAGTGACTGTTTCATTTGTATCTATTTGGTTCTTCTCTATTACAGATAAGTCACATGATGCTGAGGCAGAAAGAGCTGCATTTGAAGCACAATACATCCGTTCTCAAACAGGTATTGGTGCAGAGGGTGCTTCTGAGCATTAAGAATGAGTATTTTAGACCAAAGAAAATTAATTGAGTCTATTCATCCTTTTGAGTTGTTGAGTTCTAATGAACTCGACAACTTAATGCAAAAGATAGATATAGCTTACTACACAAAAGATACTTTACTTTTTTCAAAAACTATTTCTTCCATCGCTTTTTATATCATAATAAAAGGTTCTGTAAACGAATTTATCGATGATGAACTTCATAATGTCTATTCTACTGGAGACAGTTTTGATGCAGATGCACTGATATATTCAAAAACCGAGTCTAAGTTTGTAGTTGATGAAGAACTTATCTGTTATGAGATAAAAAAAGATGATTTTTTAGATCTGATGCAAAACAAGAAGCTCCAAGGTTACTTTTTACAAGACTTTGTCTCTCGACATCAACAGCTAAAAGAGTATGATATTTCAAGTGACTTAACACCATTTTTTATCTCTAAAGTCTCTGAAATATTTCTCCATACTCCATGTATCGTCTCACATGAGGAGAGTATATATAATGCTCTCATCAAGCAAAGAGATCTCAAAGCAAATGTGATTATCGTAGAGAATGGAGATGAGTATAGCATCGTCACAAATAGTAATCTTAGAGAGAGTGTTTTACTTGGAAAAGTTGATGTTAAAGAGAAGATAGAAAAAATTTCTACTAAAGGTATTATAAGTATAGAAATAAACGACTTTTTATTTAATGCTCTTCTGATTATGACAAAGCAAAATATTAAACAGTTAGTAGTAAAAGATACCAATAAAATAGTTGGTGTTTTAGAACAGATAGATTTACTGAGTTATTTCGCTAATCATTCGCACCTCGTTGCTGTACAGATAGCAAAAGCAGAGAATATAGATGATTTAAAAGATTTACTTTCTGATTTAAGAAATTTAATAACTACTCTACGTGCTAAAGGTGTTCAAGTTAGATATATATCAAAGATAGTTTCAACACTCAATCTTAAAATATATAAAAAAGTTTTTGATATGTGTGTAGATAGTGAACTTCAAAAGAAGTGTGCTTTCATCGTTATGGGTAGTGAAGGAAGAGAAGAACAGATTGTAAAAACAGATCAAGATAATGCACTTATAGTGAGAAGTGCAGAAGATTTAGAACTATTTAGAGAACCGATGTTAAAACTCAATGAAGATCTCATTAACTTAGGTTTTCCAAAATGTCGTGGAAATATTATGGTGAGTAATGAGGAGTGGAGACGAGATATAAACTCTTACAAGGCTCTTATAAAAGAGTGGACATATAGTTTTGATCCTAAGATTCTCCAAAATCTAAGTATTTTTCTTGATGCAAAATACGTATCTGGAAATGAAGAATACTTAATTGAATTGAGAAAATATCTTTATGATAGTTTTCATAACCGGGATGATGTTTTAGCACATATTGCCAAAGCCGTTTTAAATTTTGAAACACCACTCTCTTTCTTTAGTGGATTTGTTCTTCAAAAAGAGCATTCAAATAGACTTGATTTGAAAAAAGGTGGTATTTTTGCCCTTGTTCATGGGGTTAGAACACTCTCTTTAGAGTATGCAATTAATGAAACAAATACAATTGAACGCATTAAAGAACTTAATAACAAAGGGGTAATAGATAAAACTTTCGCAACAGAGCTTATTGAGAGTTTTGATACTTTAAGCTCCATAAGACTTCAGGCTACATTAGAAGCTAAAGATACAGGTGAGAGTAATTATATTAACCCAAAGAAACTTTCAAAAATTCAAAGAGATTTACTCAAAGATAGTTTCAAAATCGTAAATAAATTTAAGAAATTTATGATTTTTCATTTTCATTTAGAAATGGTAAGCTAGTGTTTTCTTTTTATGCTGATTTTAAACGCAAGAGAAATTTAGCGAAGTTAAAAGATGAAAGTTTTTATTTTTTATTTAACAAGAATGAAAGTAATGAGTATATAGTTTTTGATACGGAGACAACAGGATTAAATCCTAAAGAGGATGAGATTCTTTCCATTGGGGCTGTGAAAATTAAAGATAATAAAATATTAACTTCACAAACTTTTGAAATATATCTTAAAAATACAACAGAGATAAGTTCAAAGAGTATCGAAATCCATGGAATCCGTCCATGTGATTTAGAAAATGCAAAAGATGTGGATGAAGGGATAAAAGATTTTTTAAAATTTATAGGTTCTCGCCCATTAATTGGCTACTATTTAGAATTTGATGTCGCAATGATTAACAAGTATATTACACCTATGTTGGGCATAAAATTACCAAACAAGATGATTGAAGTATCTGAAATTTACTTCGATAAAACAATTTCCTTAATCCCCCAAGGAAATATTGATTTACGCTTCGATACAATCTTGAAAAAGTATGATATCCCCAACATGGGTTTACATAATGCTGTTAATGATGCAATTATGACAGCAATGATTTATTTAAAATTAACAACAAACAAACAAATAAAGGATATATAAGATGTCAGAAAAACTAATTTTTCAACCTAATGCAGAATTTGCAGCAAATGCGAGAGTTAAAAATATGGATGAGTATAATGCTCTTGCCAACAGAGCGATGAATGACTATGAAGGTTTCTGGGGCGATTATGCCAAAGAAAAACTTGATTGGATTGAACCATTTACAAATGTTTTAGATGAATCAAATGCTCCTTTTGTGAAGTGGTTTGACGGTGGTAAACTAAATGTAGCCGCTCAGTGTATTGATAGACACTTGGATACTCGTAAAAATAAAGCGGCTATCATTTTTGAAGGTGACAGAGGTGATGTTCAAACTATTACATACCTTGACCTTTACAAACATGTAAATAGATTCGCAAACCTTTTGAAAGAGGATTTTGGAGTTAAAAAAGGTGATAGAGTTGTTATCTATATGCCAATGATTCCAGAAGCTGCTTACGCAATGCTTGCTTGTGCGAGAATAGGGGCTATACATTCTATCGTATTTGGTGGGTTCTCTTCTGAAGCACTTAAAGATAGAATAGAAGACGCAGAGGCTAAAGTAGTTATAACGGCAGATGGCGCTTACAGAAAAGAAAAACCTTATATGCTAAAACCAGTTGTCGATGCTGCGTTAGAGGGTGAAACTCCAGTAGAGAAAGTTCTTGTTGTTGAGAGAAATAACGAAGATGTGACTTGGAAAGCAGGACGTGATTATTCATATAACGAACTAATTAAAAATAAATCAGCAGCATGTGAAGCAGAAGTAATGGACTCTGAAGATCCACTTTTCTTACTTTATACTTCAGGTTCTACGGGTAAACCTAAAGGTGTTCAGCATAACTCCGCGGGTTATATCCTTTGGGCTCAGATGACTATGGAATGGGTGTTTGATGTTAAAGAAAACGATACTTACTGGTGTACAGCTGATGTTGGCTGGATTACTGGGCATACTTACATAGTTTATGGACCACTTGCGATGGGTGCTACTACTGTAATGTTTGAAGGTGTTATAACTCATCCCGATGCAGGTCGTCCTTGGGCAATGGTTGAGAATCATAGAATTAACCAGTTTTACACGGCTCCTACCGCTATCCGTGTTTTACACAAAATGGGTGAAGATGCTCCGGCAAAATATGACCTTTCAAGTCTTAAAGTTCTTGGAACAGTTGGCGAGCCGATAGACCCTCCTGCATGGAAATGGTACTATGAAGAAGTAGGTAAGTCTAAATGTGCAATCGTTGATACTTACTGGCAAACTGAGACAGGTGGGCATATAGTTTCTCCTCTCCCAGGTGCTACTCCTATCAAAGCGGGATGTGCGACATTTCCATTACCGGGAATCATGGCTGAGATTTTAGACCCTGCAACTGGTGAAAAATCTGAAGTTGGTGAGACAGGTTATATGTGTATCACTAAACCTTGGCCTGCGCAAATTCGTGGCGTTTGGGGTGATGAAGAGAGATATATAAAATCATACTTTGGTGATGTACTCAAAGATGGTAAGGCTGTTTACTTTACAGGCGATGGCGCTCGTTACGATGAAGACGGTTATATAACTATTACTGGTCGTACCGATGATGTTATCAATGTCTCCGGTCACCGTATGGGAACTGCTGAAGTTGAAGCGGCTATTAAAAAACATGCAAATGTTGCAGAAGTCGCAGTTGTTGGTAAACCACATGAACTAAAAGGGGAGGGTATCTTTGCATACATCGTCCTTAAGTCTGATGATGGCATAGCGGATGAAGTTGAAGAAGTGAAAACTATCAACAACATAATCAAAAAAGAGATTGGCAATATTGCTATCTGTGATGATATGGTTTTTGCACCGGGATTACCAAAAACTCGTTCAGGGAAAATTATGCGTCGAATACTAAGAGCTATTGCTAAAGGCGAGGAGATTACTCAAGATATCTCTACTCTTGAAGATCCTTCTATTGTCGCTCAGATTGAAGCTATGGTAAAAGGCTAATCTATAAATGCTATAATTTCATAATTAACTTACAAAGAGAATATTATGGAATTATGTGTTGCACTTGACTTACCTACAAAAAAAGAAAATTTAGATTTAATAGAAAAAATTAAAGATCACGATGTCTGGCTTAAAGTTGGGCTTCGTACTTACATACGTGATGGCGAAGATTTTCTTAAAGCTATCAAACAAATCAACCCTGACTTTAAAATATTTTTAGATTTAAAACTTTATGACATTCCAAATACTATGGCTGATTCTGCTGAGTCTATCATGGGACTTGGCGTTGATATGTTTAATGTTCATGCAAGCGCAGGTAAAAGAGCTATGAAGACTGTAATGGAGCGTTTAAGTAGTTATGAGTCTCGTCCTATAGTTTTAGCTGTGACAGCTCTTACATCGTTTAGTGAAGATGAATTTCAAGACGTATACGAAAAAGACATAGCAGACAAAGCTAACCAGTTTGCAAAAGACGCAATGGACAGTGGGCTTGATGGTGTTGTATGCTCGGCTTACGAATCAGCTTCAATCAAAGATATCACTTCTAAAGAGTTTATGACTCTCACTCCTGGAATAAGACCCTTTGGTGAAGACGCGGGAGATCAGAAGAGAGTGGCTGACGTTGCATTTGCAAAAGAAGCTCATGTTGACTTTATAGTTGTCGGTCGTCCTATTTATCAGTCTGAGAATCCTGCTGATGTAGTGCAAAGGATTTTAGAACAACTTTAATCATTGTTTGTCACCTTTAATTTCAACTCTTCAAATTCTTTATATTTTTGAGCTATTTTGGTAAGTTTAAAATTTTTACTAATCGTATACACACCAGTAGAATTGATGAAATACTGAGCTTTTAGATCCTTGCGTTTGTGTAAATCCAGTATTTTAAAGCTTAGATTATCAAGAATTAGCGGTGCAATGCCTTCTTTCTTAAAATATGATAGAACCATGTGATATCCACCTTTAAAGTTCTCTTTAACAATAGTAAGAAAAAGTTTCTTTTCATTAAACCCAAGATTTATAAGTGAATAATACTTTATGATGACATAATCTTCACAATCCCCATATCCTATCTTTAAAAAGTCTTTTGGAGTTGCCCAGTCATCTTGTTTATGTTTTGTTATATCATCATATTGAGGGAGAAGTCCATTTAGATAAAAGTTTATTTTTTGGAGTTGTTTATCTTTAGGGTATTTTTGAAATATGCCCATATTCTTTTTATAATCGAGAATCCTATTTTTTGATATTGCACTAGTTTGATTGATCTGTTCTAGTTCTTGTTTTGAGAACACAGGATAGTCCTGCGCGCTTAATAAGGTGAAAAAGAAAAGAAGTAAGTATTTAATCATAATAATCCTGTTCTTTTATATTTATTATGACATATTTTAACTTTTTAAGCTAAGTATTATGAAATTATTACTATACTCACGTTCTTCAAATGGAGAAGTGGGAGAGTGGCCGAATCCATGCCCCTGCTAAGGGCACGTAGGAGCAATCCTACCGAGAGTTCGAATCTCTCCTTCTCCACCACGAAGACCTCTTTTAAAACTTCTATTTTCTAAATTCAAAATTCATGAAATTATCACATATATTTAAATGAGAAAAAAAGAGTGATTTTATAGTGAATTTTTCACTTAAAGCATGAGAAGAAACTCAAAAAATACAGACTTTGCTACTTTTCACTTTCTCCAAAAATACCCTATTTTATAGTAATAAATGGCACCCATTTGGCACCAAACTTTTAAACTATTTGTATCTGTACTCTTTTGCCAATTGCAGCAAGAGCAGTTTCAATAGTAGCTAATGTTATAGAATTATTAAGAGGGTCTAAAAGTCTTGTTAACGCACTTCTACTTGTATTCATTCTTTTAGCCATTTCTGTTTTAGTAATATGTTCTTCTTCCATAGATTTTTGAACTTCAAAAGCCACTACTCTTTTTATAGCAACTGAATCTGACTCAGCTAATATATTCTCTTCTTGTAGGAAATCATCAAATGAACTTCCTATTGCTTTTTTATTTAACTTCATTTTATATCCTTTGCTCTTTTAAGAGCTAAATCAATCTCATTTTGTGGTGTCTTTTGAGTCTTCTTTATAAAGCCATTTAAAAGTGTCATATAGCTATCTATAATTGTAAAAATGACTCTTGCTATTCTCTTACTAGATATGTTACTTCTAACTTCATAAAGTCCATTACCAGCAGGAGTTTTATAAAAAACAACTTCTATCTTTTTATTCATACTTATATTGTACCATTTTTGGTTCAATATATCAAGTTACTAGATTATTCTTACTTCATATCATCCAGAGTTCAAAAAAGTACGGCCAAAAAGCTCTTGAGTTAAAATATCATCACTTATAAAGTGAGAACTTAAAATAGAGTTAAATGGAATCTGACAAATATTAGGAAGTCTTAACACACACGAAGCAACATGATGTGCTGTCTGGGGTTCTATTTTAAATCTGTAGATTCACTGCTTTCATTTCTTATAAAATTTAGAAAAAAGACTAAAAAGATAGAAAGAATTAAGCCCGTAATAAATGCAACTACAACAATAAGCTTTTTCTTTGGTTTAACAGCGTAGTCATGTACTACATAATCTCCAACAACATCGCAGTTTTTAACATTTTGCTCTGTAAGATTGTATTTTAATTTCATTATCTTTTCATTTAATTGAGTTTTTTTAGAAACTAAGTCTACATTCATATCATGTTGCAGTTTTCGTTTTGTGTCACTTATAGTAATTTCTTTTTCTCTGTGTAAATTAGGGATGGTAATATTTTTTATATTTTCAATTTGTAGTTGTAAATCTTTGATAGATACATCTAAAATATTTATTCGTTTTATTTTTAAATTTGGAATTATTTGTGTATCAATAATTTCTAGCTCTGTTTTAAAATCTTCTATTTGATTTTGTGAACTTAAAATCAAATTTTGATAATTCACCATTTGTATAGAAGAAATGATTGTTACAGTGCTCTCTGAACTATTTTGATTTTCATTGTAAAGTTTATTAATTGCTTTGGTATACTCATCTAACTTTTTAGTATGAAAATCAATTTTAGATTGAATTGTTCTTGTTTTGAACTTTTCTAGAAAATTTATTTTTTCAGCTAGTTCAACAATTTTTTGTGTTTGCAAGAGTTTAATTTGTTGTTCTAATTTTTGAATATCTTGTTTTTGTAGTTTTTGTAGTTTTTTATCAATATTGAAAATTGTTTGTTGTTCAAGTATTTTGATTTGCTCTTTTACATTATTTGTCTCAAACTTATCTATAAGAGAAATTTTCCTCTTAGTATTCTCTATTTCATTTTTGATATTTTGTACATATTGCTCTATCTTTGGTCTATATAATTCTTTAATGTAAGTTGTAACTTCTTTATTCTTTTTAAGTGCTTCTTCATTTGAAATGGCTTC
>CAWUTM010000005.1:0-8975 GCA_963925755.1 uncultured Sulfurimonas sp.
AACTTCACATTGTTATAGGTGGGCTTATAAGTATAATCGCAGTATACTTTATTAACAAAAAATTTGATTAAAAATTATAAACTCTAAAAACGGACAATAATTATGAAAAAAGTGCTTATTTTAGGTGGTGGTTTTGCTGGAAATCTAAATGACAGTTCAGCGGTACGTGGTGGCCCGGGGTTTGAACTAACATTTTTTGCCCTAATGGATCAACCTGGAAAACGCTTGGGACCAAAAGCGCTTAGTATGCTAACAAGCATGTTTAATAGTTTAAACATTCATCAGCATTTTGGAAAAAAGATTAAGATGTTTGAAAAAGATGGCATTGTGTTTGAAGATGATTTTTCTTGTGTCCTCAAAGACGATGGAACTCCTTCAAATATTTACGCTATTGGTGATATAGCGGCACTAGAAGGTTATGATTGGAGAGCGAAACAGGGTCATGTTGCAGAAGTAATGGCAAAAAACGCGCTGTTATGGTTCCAATGCCAATCTTTGGTCATTGGCTTAAACGCGGATGGGGCAAGTACTGTCGTTACTCGAAACTAGGAAAGATTCCTCGTCTACCTTTTATGTAAGAAGGGCCTCCTATTTTTCGTCTCTCTGTTTGCGTTTGAGCTTCATGTTCCACTTTGCTAGTTCACGCATATCTATTGTCGTATCGCTTTCATCTACTATTTCAACACCTAAGATAGTCTCTACACAATCTTCAAGCGTTATAATTCCCTCAGTTTGATCGTAGTTGTCCATCACTAAAAACATATGGTCTTTTTTATTGATGAATCTATCAAGCGCTTTGCCAACGGGAATATTTTCATTGATAGAAAAGATGTCTTTTTTAATGCTTGCGAGTGTCACGCTATCATCGACAAGCGCTTGCTTGAATATTTTTTTTGTTAGCACCAAACCTGTCACATCTTCTATGCTTCCATTAAAAACGGGAATACGAGAAAATCTAAAGATTTCTTCTTTAGTGTTAACAACTTCTTTTATTGTCATGCTCTCATCAATAGCAAAAACAACACTTCTCGGTGTCAATACCTCTGAAATTTTTATGTTATTAAGATTTAAAATATTCTCTATGAAATCTGATTCTTTTTCATCTATAATACCCTCGTCTTCACCTTGAAGCATGCTTTCTAAAAGTTCTTCTTTAGTCAATGAATTAGCTGCGTCGTTACCTTTGGAAATCTTATTTGTAACTGCTAATGTCGTAAGTATGATTGGATAAGTTATCCATATAAGGATTCTTATAAACTGAGAAGCGAGCGGCGCTAGCTTCTTCCAGTAGATTGCCCCAATGGTTTTTGGAATAATCTCTGAGAGAAATAAAATTGCAAATGTTAAAACAACGGAAACGATTACAACCGCGTCATTTCCAAAAACTAAGGCAGCCTGCGCACCTACTGCCGCCGCGCCAAGTGTGTTTGCGATTGTATTAAGTATTAAAATTCCCGAAAGAGATTTATTTATGTTTTCTTTTTGCATGCGTAAGAGATGTCCCGCAGTAGGTCGTTCTCTTTCAAGAACGGCGATATAAGACATGTTAATAGAAAGGAGTACCGACTCCAAAACAGAACAGAGGAACGATATTCCCACTGATAAGATAAAAAATAAGATTAAAAGACTCAAGTTTTACAATTTCCTTAAAATAATATATATGTAGCTAATGCTAAAAAGCTAAAAAAACCTACAACATCTGTCACCGTCGTAAGTATAACTGTACTGCCTATTGCGGGGTCTATTTCTAAACGCTTTAGTAAAAGGGGGACTGATGCGCCAAAAACACCAGCCATAAAAAGATTTATTAGCATACTAAGCGCTATTACAACACCTAACATTCCTTTATCGTACCAGATTGTTGCTATGATTCCCACTATTATAGCGAAGAAGACTCCATTTAAGAGAGAGATTGTTACTTCTTTTTTTATTATCCTCTTTGCATCACCCCTACTGATATCGCCAAGAGCTAACTGTCTTACAACAACAGTCAGAGTTTGAGTCCCCGCGTTCCCACCCATTGAGGCTACAATTGGCATTAAAACAGCAAGAGCAACCATACTTTCCAGAGTATCTGCAAATAAACCAATAACAGCAGAAGCGATAACCGCTGTCAAAAGATTAAAAAGAAGCCAAACTGCACGCTTTTTACCAGCTTTGAATATCTCATCTTCTTCTGCTTCATCATCAACACCGGCTAGATTATACATCTGCTCAGTCGCATGCTCATTTATAATGTCATAAATATCATCGGAGGTAATTCTACCCTGTAAAACACCATAATCATTTACAATTGCTAAAACAGAGAGATCATACTCTTCAAAAGTATGAACAACGTCTCTAATGTCATCTGTATCTTTAGCGGATATAGGTTCAAAACTCTCATCAGAAGCATCTATATTTTCCTTTACTGTTTTAGTAAAGTCAAAAATGAGTAGATCGTCTAGCCCAACCGCATATTCCAATCTATTATCTTTGTTTTTGATAAAAAGATTTTGTACATTCTCAATCATATTTTCTTTACGTAATCTTGCAAATCTCTTGATAACATCCGTCACAACTTCATCTTTATAGGCTGTAAAAAGCTCGAACTGCATATGAGAACCAGCTTCTCTTTCGTCATAGTTATGAAGTTTACGTATCTCTTTTTGATCATCTTCGTGAAGTGTCTGAAATACTTTAGAAGCTTTCTCTTCATCAAGCTCGGTAAGTTCTTGCATAAACTCAGCCTGGTCATCAGACTCAAGTTCAGTCACGGCATGCGAGATTTCATCTACACTTAGCGACTCTACTAGATCATCAAAAAGTCTATCAGGAAGTGCTAGCGCAACATCCCCGAGTAGATCTTTTGGAACAAGTTTTAGGGCTTCTGCAAATTCTTCATCATTGAATTCTCTAAGTATCTTTGCAATTTTTGAAGGGTGTATCTCACTTAAGTCGTGAGATTGAAGGTACTCAGTTAGCTTATTCATTATAAACCTAGTCGTACTTCACTAATTTGTTATATCGGATCATGCTTCCAAGCTCTTTGATGTACTTTTGACCTATTTCTGAATATTTATCTAAGCCTTTTATAATTACAAAAACATCATTACTTTCATATCGATACTCTCTAAAGTTTTTATATGCTCGTCCTCTTCCCATCATCTTATAGTATTCTCTAACAGACTCTTCTAAAGATGAAAACTTACGTAACCAAATAGTTTTAGTCCCTCCGCGTTTTTCACCTGCGGCGATTCGAGGTTGGTTTTTATTTGAACTCCACATGCCAAAGACATTGTTTGCCTCTCTAAAAAACCTTGAAGTCGCCCATGCACTTTCCATAGCCGCTTGAGCAAGAACTATGCTTGGGGCATGTGGTTTAAGCGCTTTTAAAAGTGCTTCATCGCTTGTAACTTTGTACTCTTTCTTTAAAGCTTCAATTCTAGCTTTATTTGTACCTGATTTTAGGCTTGACCTCACCTCTTTAAATTTAACTAATAATTCTTTATGTACTTTTTGTATTGGCGAAACCATTAAGTGAAAAAATCTCTCTTTTTTTACCTGTACAGTCATTTTTTTTGGAATAACTGAAGCTTTATATAAAGGTTTTACATCAGCTGCAAAAATATGTAAACTTGTTAATATGCATAAAAATATATATCTCATCTTTTCTCCAAAATTATATTATTTATAGTAATGAAAATATATATCCATCAGCTATTTTCTTACTCTTATATCTATAGTATCCATCAAGCTCTATAACAACTCTGTAATATCCACTATGGTTACCTATTCTGACACGCTTCACTAAACTTTTACTCTTAACATATTTTTCATAACTTCGTATATCTATCTCTCTTTTAAAGTCACATACAATTCTATGAGGTTTTACAAGAAGAAACTTTCTCAGAAGTTTATCCTTGGTTGTAATTTTAATTTCATTATCTTTACTATGTAAAGATATAAATTTTAAAGAAGCTATCTTTACAAACTTCTTTGTTTTTATCTTTGCTGGGACTTTCTTTTTTTTAGATACGCTCTCGTCAATATTTTGCGATAGAAAAAGGGGGATATGCCAGTCTATCGCATTACCCAGAATCTCTTTTTTATCATGTACCGAGCCATCTAGGTTTTTATAAGTAATTGTCATACTCTGGATTGTTCTCGCACTTGAAGGCAATGTAACGGCTATACGTTTCAAAGGGGATAGTTTTTTCACCTGGTTAGAAGTCATTGTCATGTCAACTTCACCATCGGATGGGAAGAAAGGATTTTCTCTAGCATCTAAAGAGCTAATCATTAATAATATAAATATAAAATAACGTATCATGAAAGATCCCTAATATTTGTATGAAGTATTATATCAGATTTGAGAAAAATTATTTTGCTGTAATCTCTTTTAACTCAAAATACTCACGCTGAAGCTCAGCATTATCTAGTTTAAGTCTATAGACTTCATCTTCAAGATAACTTTTGTAATCTTGAAGTCCAAAAAGCACCTCTAAAGAACTAGTGCCATAAAGTAAAACACCTAGGTAAATACCTAGAAATATCACTATGAAAAGAAGAAGAAAGAACTTACCTAAAGAGAGACCTAAATACCGTTGAGTTATACTCTCTGACGTATCTATCTCCTCAAAAAAATCTTCTGTTTGCATAAAATAACTTAGTTAAAAAGCGCAGAACCTAAGTACTCACCATATACAACTTCATTTTCAATCTCTAAAAGACGGTTATATTTAGCAGTTCTCTCACCACGCGCGGTTGAACCAGTTTTAATTTGACCACAGTTAAGTGCTACGGCGAAGTCTGCTATGAATGCGTCTTCACTCTCTCCTGAACGATGACTCATAACACAAGTGTAGCCATTTCGTTGCGCTAAACGCACAGTAAGCATAGTCTCAGAAACTGAACCAATTTGGTTAGGTTTAATTAGGATAGAATTAGCTATGCCCTCATTAATACCTCTTGCTAATATGTTAGCGTTTGTAACAAAAAGGTCGTCACCAACGATTTGAATCTTGTCACCAAGTTTCTCAGTCATTAGTTTAAATCCATCCCAATCATCTTCATTAAGACCATCTTCTATAGAAACGATAGGGTATTTAGCACATAAATCCACATAATAATCAACTAACTCTGCAGAAGTAATAGTACGGTTTTCAGACTCTAGTCTATAACCACCATCCTCGGCAAGAATTTCAGAAGCGGCTACGTCTAAAGCGATTCCAATTTGTTCACCAGGCTTATATCCAGCCTTTTCTATCGCTTCCATAATAATCTGGATAGGCTCTTCATTTGAAGACAAGTCAGGTGCGAAACCACCCTCGTCACCAAGTGCGGTATTGTGTTTTTTAGCTTTGAGAATACCTTTTAAAGTATGGTAAACTTCAGCAGACGCGCGAAGACCTTCAGCAAAGTCTTCAAAACCTACAGGAACAATCATGTATTCTTGAAAATCAACAGAATTATCGGCATGGCTTCCACCATTAATGATATTTAACATTGGAGTAGGAATAGTCATCGCGTTTGCGCCACCAAGGTAGCGATAAAGTGGCATACCAAGAGACTTTGCCGCACAACGAGCGACAGCCATAGAAACGCCAAGAACAGCGTTTGCCCCTAAGTTTCCATAGTTTTCAGTTCCATCAACTTCTTTCATGATGGCGTCAATTGTAGCTTGATTAAATGGAGATTGACCGATAAGAGCATCTGAAAGCTCGTTGTTAACATGAGAAACCGCTTTTAAAACGCCCTTACCCATATAACGCTCATCACCATCACGAAGTTCTAAAGCTTCGCGTTTACCAGTACTCGCCCCACTTGGCACTATCGCACTTTCAACTGTTCCATCACTTAACTCTACCGTTGCCTTAACTGTTGGATTACCACGTGAATCCATTACTTCGATCGCACTTACATTTTCTATATACATACACTGCCCTTATTTTCAAATACCTAAAAATGGTATAAAATATTATTAATTAATGCTATTTTATCTAAATAATATTAAATCTTAGATATCAAGTTAAATAAAGGTATCTACTTAAGCCTCGCCATCTGCGTCAGAATCGGAATCAGCATCATTAATTTCCGACACATCCATTACCATTACATCGCTAATTCCCATAGCTACTTTGATTTTTTCTTCTATTTCTTTGGCTAGTTCTGGCTCATCTTTAAACTTTTGTTTGACATTTTCACGACCTTGTCCGAGTTTTTTATCTTCATATGCGAACCAAGCTCCAGCTTTGTCAATGACATCAAGTTTTACGCCGTAGTCAACTAGCTCGCCCTCTTTAGAAATTCCTTCTCCAAACATAATGTCAAACTCCGCTTGACGAAATGGAGGCGCAACTTTATTTTTTATAACTTTGGCTTTTACACGATTTCCTATATTGTTCTCACCTTGCTTTAGGGCTGCAATTCTTCTTACATCTATACGAACGGACGCATAAAACTTAAGAGCGTTTCCACCCGTTGTAGTCTCAGGTGAACCATAACCCATCATTCCAATTTTCATACGAAGTTGATTGATAAATATAACCGTACAGTTCATTTTACTAAGCACGCCCGTAAGTTTACGAAGTGCTTTTGACATTAGACGAGCTTGAACGCCTACTTGCTGGTCTGTCATTTCACCTTCAAGTTCAACCTTTGGTGTAAGTGCCGCTACAGAGTCAATAACTATTAAATCAACTGCACCACTTCTTGCAATAGTCTCAACAATATCAAGGGCTTGCTCGCCATAGTCTGGTTGAGAAACGAGAAGGTTTTCTACGTCTACCCCAAGGTTTTTAGCATATAAAACATCAAGCGCGTGTTCTGCGTCTATAAATGCGGCGACTCCACCAGTTTTTTGACATTCTGCCGTTATTTGCAGTGCTAAAGTTGTTTTTCCTGAACTCTCAGGACCATATATTTCTACAACGCGGCCTTGTGGAATACCACCAATACCAAGTGCTAAGTCAAGTCCAATAGAACCTGTGCTTATTGATTGCATTGGCTGGATGTCCTTGTCGCCAAGACGCATCAACGCACCTTTACCAAAAGCTTTATCTATTTGTTTCATCGCTAAGTCTAATGATTTTTGTTTATTCGCGTCCATCTTGGGCTCACTTATTTTAATTTTGAGAGATTATATGTTAATTTTTCATTATATATATAAAATATTGCATTTTGTCATTATTTTATTATAAATTCTTTATATTTCGACAATTATACTCACTCATCCATAATATAATTTTAATGCCCCGCGGAGCTAAAGATTATAATGTTATAATAAATTTATGAAAAAGACCCTAATAGCGCACTCACCAGATGCCGATGATATTTTTATGTACTATGCCATCAAATTTGGCTGGGTAGATATGAAAGACACTGTTTTTGACAATATTGCTAAAGATATTCAAACACTTAATGAAGACGCTCTTAACGGTGTTTATGACATAGTCGCTATTAGTTTTGCTTTGTATCCTCATATAAAAAGCGAGTATGCACCTCTTCGTACTGCTGTGAGCTTTGGCGAAGGTTATGGTCCAAAACTCATTAAACGCAAGGGTGAAAAACTCAAACGCAACTTTAAAGTAGCACTCAGCGGAAAAAACACTACAAATGCCATGCTTTTTCGAATTGCATACCCTGATGCTCGTGTTGTGTATATGGATTTTTTAGAGATTGAACAGGCTGTTTTAGATGGAGAAGTTCATGCTGGAGTTCTTATTCATGAATCTATTTTGACTTATGATGACAAATTAGAAGTAGAACGAGAAATATGGGATATTTGGCAGGAGTTAGCAGGAGAAGACCTCCCTCTTCCTCTTGGTGGTATGGCTATTCGCCGCTCACTTCCCCTACATAAATCTATAGCTTACGAAGAGACTCTTACAAAAGCTGTTAAAGTAGCTCGTGATCATAAGGATAGACTCTCAAAAATGCTCATCGAACGCAATCTTGTACGAATAGACGCAGCAACGCTAGATAAGTATCTTGAACTTTATGCGAATGACGAGTCAATTACACTCAGTGACATCCAATACAGAGCAATTGATAGACTTTTTGAACTAGGCTATGAACATGGTTTTTATGAAACTCCCGTCAATGTAAAAGATTATTTAATCCCTACCGAGTATACCGAGCTACGGAACTCATAAAATGGAAGCAAAACTCATAGCACTTGGTGTTGAAACTTTTAAAATAGCACTTATGTTAGCACTACCTGGTCTACTCACGGGTATGTTTATAGGTCTAGCCGTTTCAATCTTCCAAGCAACGACTCAAATAAATGAAATGACTCTCTCTTTCATCCCAAAAATAATTGGCGTTGTAGTTGTCATTGTTCTAACAATGCCTTGGATGCTTAACGAGATGATCGATTTTGCAAGACATGTATTCGAATTAATGCCTACTTTTGTTGAGTAATGACTACAAAACTTATAAACTTTAAGAAGTATTCCTCTTTTAAAATAGGAGGAAGTTTTGATGTTGCTATCTTAGAAGAAGATTTTTCTAACATCGAGAATTATTATCTCATAGGCTCTTGCAACAACACTCTCATTAGTCCAAATCCTCCTCCTTTAATGACTCTAGGAAAAATGTATGATTATATAAAGATAGAAGATGATGTCTTAAAAATTGGAGGGGCTACACCTTCAGGAAAAGTCGCTTCATTTTGTAAAAAACACAATATAGCAAACTTTGAATTTGTTTCTCATCTTCCCGGTAAACTTGGCGGTCTAGTCTATATGAATGCGGGGCTCAAAGAGTATGAAATCTTTAATAATCTCATCGCGATTAAAACAACTAATGGCGTTCAAAAGAGAAGTGAAATCGAGTATGGTTACAGATTGACAAATATAAATAAGCCAATTTTAGAAGCTAGTTTTAAAATCCAATATGGTTTTGACATCCAAAAAGTAGCTATGTTTAAAAAAATGCGCTCAAACCAGCCTTCAACTCCAAGTGCTGGAAGTTGTTTTAAAAACCCAGAGAAT
>CAWUTM010000006.1:0-8430 GCA_963925755.1 uncultured Sulfurimonas sp.
TAGATTTGACATAAAGATTCCAGCTGGTGTGAATACAGGTGAGAAGATGCGTGTAAAAGGAAAAGGACATTCTCAATCAGGTCGAGTTGGTGACTTGTTCCTTAAAATCACTGTAGCCTCTAGTCCTGATTATGAGAGAGAGGGCGATGACTTAGTTAAAAGTTTCGATGTACCACTCTCTGCAGCACTTTTTGGAGAAAAAATTGCTATAGCAACACTAGAAAAAGAGATAAAGCTTAAAGTTCCTCAAAACACAAAAAACGGACAGCGTTTTCGTGTTAAAGAAATGGGTGCAATGAATCGTAAGTTAAAAACAAGAGGAAACTTATATCTCAAAGCAAATATAGTTTTACCAAATGTTGATGATTTAGACGAAGAGTTGATTGAAATAATGAAAGAAAGACTACCTAAAGACTAAAAGGGTTTAGACGATGATACACAAATATGATGAGCCTGTTTATTTAATAAGTATCGTTGCAAAGATTTTAGATATACATCCACAGACACTCCGTCAATATGAACGTGAAAATCTCATATGTCCTTCGCGTTCTAATGGTCGTATAAGACTTTACTCTGAACGTGACGTAGATAGAATAAAGTTGATCCTGCGTTTAACTCGTGAACTAGGGGTAAATCTTGCGGGAGTAGATATAATACTACGTTTAAAAATAAATGTAGATGAAATGGAAAAAGAGATAGCAGAGCTTCGTCATGAGGTAAACTGTGCTCAAAACTCACACTCCGTTTCACCAGACAAGGCTCTTGTTACAACCAGATCAGTTTACGAAATGATTATATTTAAAGACTAAAGAGTTACTCTTTTAATCTTTGTATCTTCGCTCCAACATTCCCTAACTTTTTTTCTAAAGAATCATATCCACGGTCAAGATGGTAAATTCGGTGAATATTTGTCTCACCTTGCGCAACTAGTGCCGCTAAAACAAGGGCAGAAGAGGCTCTCAAATCTGTAGCCATAACATCCGTACCACATAACTTCGTTTTTCCACAGACTGTCGCAGTATGACCATTAAGCGTAATATCCGCACCCATACGTTGAAGTTCACTCACATGCATAAAACGGTTTTCAAAAAGTCTTTCTTCTATAATGGAGACACCATTTGCTTGTGTAGCTAATGCTAAAAATTGAGCCTGCATATCTGTTGGAAACGCAGGGTATTCTTGAGTAACAATTTTCACTGGTTTTATTTCTTCAGCTGGGTGAATAGTAATGGTATCCTCAGTCATACTAAAGCTATTACCCATTTCTTCGAGTTTTGCTAAAACTGCTCCAAGGTGTTTTGGCTCTACATGTGTTAATGTGATTTCAGATTTTGTAATAGCTCCAGCGCAAAGATATGTTCCCGCTTCAATTCTATCGGGAATAACAGTAAATTCATTTATGTCTATTAGTTTTCCAGATGTTCCTTGTATTGTTAAAATAGCGGTTCCAATGCCTTGAATATCTATACCACTTGCACTTAGAACCTCACAGAGTTGCACCACTTCAGGTTCTCTCGCTGCATTTGTAATAATAGTCTCACCTTTTGCAAGGGCTGCAGCCATTACAATATTTGCAGTACCAGTTACTGTGATTTTATCAAAGATAATGTTACAACCTCTTAGACCATCAGGCGCGGTTGCCTCGATATACCCAGCCTTAATAGCTATTTGAGCACCCATCTGTTCTAATGCTTTTAGATGTAAATCGATAGGACGCTGACCAATAGCGCAACCACCCGGTAGAGAAACTTCACAGTGTCCAAAACGCGCGAGTATTGGACCTAAAACAAGTATAGAAGCTCTCATAGTTTTTACGATGTCATATGTTGCTTTTGTTTCATGAAGAGGTCTTGTATCTACAGTGACTTTTGTCTCATGAAATTCACAAATAGCGCCAAGGTTTGACAGGAGTTTTAACAATGTCTTTATATCTGCAACATGGGGCAGATTTTTTAAAGAGACAATTTTACTTGAGAGTATAGTCATTGCTATAAGAGGAAGAGATGCATTTTTCGCACCAGAGATTTTTATTGTACCATTGAGTGATTTTACACTTTGCGCTTTTAAGTAGTCCATATGTCTCTTTATTTAGTAATTTATGACATTATATCTAATTATTTTTTGATATACTTTGATGAAAGGAAATAGGTATGAGTTCAGCATTGGATCGATTAAAAAACTTAACAAATAAAATCTCTAGTTATGAACTAGCGAGAAAAAATAACCTCAAAATTTTACAAGAGCTATATAAAGAAGTTGGTATAGATAAAAAGGTTGCTAAGTTTGAAGATATCTTTGAGTTTAAAGCTATAAACCTTTCAGGAGCTTCACTTTTAAATGAGAATTTAGGAGAGATAAAAGAAGGAAAGTACCTTCAAGTCCTAGCAATACAATATAATAAAAATACAGATGTCAAAAGTAAAAATATTTCATTAGCCTATTTTGGAAGAGTGGAAAGCGTAGAGACTGTATTTAAAGATAAGGTTGTTGAGTTTATTATTCGTTATAGATTTGAGAAGAGCTTTATGACACTTGAGCATTACCATACTATGTTAGATGGATTTAGTAAATAAACATGGGCAAGTTTTACTTTTTCATTTGGCTAAGATGGGCTCTCTTAGTTTCATTTTCCAGTATCTTCCTCGCATCAATTTTAAGCGCTATTGTAAGCTTGTATATCTATGTAAAACAAGGCTCACACTCTTTAAACGCAGAGGTTGTAAGTGCACTGTTTGAGATTTTTAGTTTTTGGTTTGTTCTGTTTTGGAGTATTACGCTTTTACTTTCACTCTTTTTAGCGCTGAAGTATATTTTTAATGTCTGTTATGCTGGGTATAAAATAGAACTTTTTTCTTGTCTTGAAAATGACAAACAGGAGCTTCTAGAGTTTATAGGTTATGGAGATTTAGTCAAGGTATGGAGAAAATGGTTTATGCTTCTTATATGGATAGTTGCCTCTTTTATGATAATCGCACTGACTCTTGTTTATTTATTCTCTTCTTCAACCTCTCTTTTTTCATGGTTCAATATTTATATACTTTACGGATTTATTCTTTTAGGCGGGTATCTCTCTTTTATGATTCTTACGATGAAATGTAAACGGGTAAGGCTGAAAAAATGTTAATTTTTTTAGACATGGAGACAACCGGAGTAGAGGTAGCTGATAAAATTTGTTCTATCGCGCTTTTAAATGAAAAGAATTATATATACGAACTTCTTAATGAAGGCAAAAAAATATCCCCAGAAGCGTCAAGCATACATCATATCACGAATGAAATGATAAAAGGGAAAGATTCATTCGCTGATAGTAAAGCTCACCGCTTTTTGTCAGATAATAATAATGAAGAAAGTATTCTAATCTCACATAACGCAAACTTCTTTTTAGAAAAACTTGCAGGAAGTGGACTGTTTTGGAAAGGAAGTGTTATTGACACCTCTAGAGTTACTAAGCATCTTATATCGGAGTGCGAACTGTTTTCTTTACAGGTATTACGGTATGAACTGAAGCTCTATCGTAATGAAGAAAAACAAAAAGAGCGCTATGGAATTAAAGATGCTTTACATGCGAATAACGCGTTGGGTGACGTTATAGTTACAGAGCTACTTTTACATTACCTCGAAGATATAGCATCGATAGAAAAAATGATAGAGCTCAGTTCTAAAAACGTGCTTATAGGCAAGTTTAGTTTTGGAAAGCATAAGGGTCAGTTTATAGAAGAGGTTTGTCATAGTGATAGAGCTTATGCCCAATGGCTTTTGAATAAAGCTGATGATTTAGATGAAGATATAAAGTATAGTATAAACTACTACTTACAAGGATAGTTATGAAAATTGCAGTAGAGTGTAAGTCTCCCTTATTACAAAAGTCATTAGAACTTTTTTTAGACAAATATCTTAGTAGCGCAAAAAAATGTGACATTATAGTAAGAGATGAGGAGTGCCTTAATGATGACAGGTGCTTTTATATAGGAAGTGGTGAGAATGTGGACTTGCTAAAACCATTTTCCAAATCACAGCTGATTCTTGCACTTGAAAGTAGGTATAAAGAGTTAGGCGGAAGTGAATCGGAAGAAGAGTCTTTTAGCGATGGCGAGAGTATGGATTTTAGTATTTTAGAAAAACGGATAGAACTTTTAACACAAGAATATCAGTCTAATGTTATAAGAGCGGTAAAAGCATTTTATGAAAAATAATAATAACAAATTTACAAAAAAGATTATCTCAGGAAAGTACAAGGGAAAAGTTCTCAACATACCAAGTAAAGTGACAACAAGAAGTTCCAAAACTATAGTGCTTGAATCTTTTTTTAATACGCTACAGTTTGATATAGTTGATTCGGTTTTTGTTGAGGTTTTCTCTGGAAGTGGTTCTGTTGGTCTTGAAGCTTTGAGCCGTGGAGCAAAAGAAATTTATTTTATGGAAAAAGATAAAGACGCGCTTCGCATTTTAAAAAGTAACATAGCCTCTCTAGGCACTTCGGATTGCCATGTTTATAGTGGGGATAGTTTTATTAACATAAAAGAAGTTGTTGCAAAACTTAAAAAGGCTCAAGAGAGAGCTTATGTTTATGTAGATCCACCTTTTAGCATACGAGAGGGGATGGAAGATATCTATGATAAAACTATGGCTCTTATAGCCGCTCTTCCAAGTGAATATGTCGAAATGATTATAATTGAGCATATGACAGGTTTAGAAATTCCTAATAAATTAGGCAGCTTTGAACTTCAAAAATCTAAAAAGTTTGGTAACACTACTCTTAGCTATCTTATAGAAGAGTAAAGTGGAATAGTAATTGCTATTTTCTTGTATAATCAAGGAATCAAATGAAATTTTTTATACTTTTTGCTCTACTTCTTAGTACTCTAAACGCGACAAAGATTAATGATATATCAAATATCATTGGTGTTCGAGAAAATCAGATTATTGGTTACTCTCTTGTTGTCGGTCTGAAAAAAACTGGTGATGGAACAACTTCAAAATTCACCCTCCAATCTATTTCAAATATGCTCAAAGCTATGAATATAGATATGAACCCCATAGACATAAAATCTAAAAATGTTGCAGCAGTCGTAGTAACAGCTACTATAAAACCTTTTGCGAGACAAGGTGATAAGTTTAGCGTAAACGTATCCTCGATTGGGGACGCTAAATCCCTAGAGGGCGGAACGCTTCTTATGACACCGCTTAAAGGGGTTGATGGTAAGATTTACGCATTAGCGCAAGGTTCAGTGAGTATAGGTGGAAGAAATCTAAGAGGATCGGGTACAGAGTCACACCCTACCGCTGGTATGGTTTTTGATGGTGGTTTTATAGAACGTGAAATAAATATAGATCTATTTCACCAAGAGTACGCAACACTTTCTTTAAAAGAGTCAGACTTTAAAAACGCGGTAGCGGTACAAAAAGCTGTAAATAGTTTTTATAATACGCAAATAGCCGTTGCAATGGATTCTAGAAGTATAAAACTAAAATGCCCAGAAAATCGCTCTATGATAGAGTTTTTAGCAGAGATTCAAGAAATTGATATGGACTATACGACCAAAAATAGAATTATTATCAATGAAAGAACAGGTACTATTGTGGCAGGTGTGGATATAGCGCTTAAGCCAATTATTATCACGCATGGTGATATCACAATTAAAATAGTTGAACAAAAAAGTGTTATATCTCCTGATGGAGCAATGGAAGTCGATGAGAATCTTGTAATAGGGCTCAGTCAAAACGAAGTGTATACGAAAGAAGGAACGACTACGGTTGCAAACCTAGTGCGTTCTCTTCAGAAGTTAGGGGCTACGCCTAAAGATATCATCGCTATCTTAGAAGCTATGAAAACAGCAGGTAGTATATCTGCAGACTTAAAGGTAATTTAATGAGCTATCCAATCAATACTTCGCAAATACTTTCACAGCAAAACAGAGTTCCAACAATTAATAAGAATGTAGAAGATAAAGAACTACGAGATCAAACTGACGCTTTTGAGGCGGTTATCATTAAAATGCTGATGGATAACGCAGCAAAAGATGAGAAAAATATATTTTCACAAGAGAACGATCCAGGTGATAAAATTTATAAGTCAATGTACAGAGATGAACTCTCACGTGCAAGTGCAGGGGGCTTTGGATTTTCACAAATGTTATATGAATATCTTAGTAGAAAAAATTGATAAAACACTAAAGAAAATCATTCCTTTGTCGATATAGTTATATATAAGAAAAACTAAGTGAATAGTTAAAGGATAGATTATGATTTCAAATCTCAATAGTGCAGCGGTACACTCGGCTTATGCAAGTAAGACGAATGACTCAAAAACAACAGAACAAGGTGTCGAAGCTACAAAGCGAAATGACATGGGTGGTGTTGAAAAACTCAAAGAGTCTATAAACTCAGGAGAGTATAAAGTTAACTTAGATGCCTTATCTCAAAAGATGGCGGACGAGTTACTTTAAAACGAAGTAACCAACAGGAGTGAATTATGTTATCTCATCATTTACAAAATGCCTTAAATGACTTAAGGGATATAATTAAAATTACAGAGTCCGACATGGAAGACATCAAAGTTGCAAAACATGACTCACAGTTCCAAAGACTATCTTTAAAAGAAGAAAAACTTAAAAGCTTTGAAGCCAAAAAAGCGATAATTGATTATGAAATATCATCTTTAATGACAAATAATTCAGGTGTAGAACTCACAAACTTAATTAATGAAGAACAACATAAACTTCTCGATGAACTTAAGATAGAACTTGCTACCCTCAGAGACGTAAATAAAAAATATGCAAAACAAGTGCTCGTTGTAAGTAATTTATACAATACTTTTTTAGAAAGACTTATTCCTACTGAGATGCAAGGCTATACAAAAACTGCATCAAAAAATCCAACAATATTAGAAATAAGGGTATAAGATGTCTTCAATATTCAGTACATTAGGCATTGGATACAGTGCTTTAAGCGCAGCACAGGTTGGAATTAGTACAACGGGTCATAATATAGCTAATGCTGAAACAGAAGGCTATACAAGACAAAGAGTAGTCCAAAAATCTGCTACACCAATAGCTTTAGCTCCAGGAAATGTTGGTAATGGTGTACAAATAAATGATATAAAAAGAATTTTCGATAATTTTGTTTTTGATAGATACTCAGCAGTATCCGCAGATAAAGAGTATAGTGACTTTGAGCAACAAACTCTTGGGCAACTCTCTACATTTTTTCCTGAAATAGATGGTGTAGGTATTAAAGCTGAAATTGCAACATACTATGACATGTGGCAAACTTTTGCAGACAACCCAGAAACTGATTCTATTAAAATAGCTTTAGGACAACAGACTCAAACACTTTCTCAGCATATTTCACAAAATGTTGAACTTGTAGAAAACTTACAGTCACAAATGAATGAGCAGCTAGTAGTAAATGTAGATCAGGTTAACGAATTAGCAGAAGAGTTGGCTAGTTTAAATATTCAGATAGATATTTCTGAAAATACTAGTGGCCATAGCGCTAATGATTTAAGAGATAAGCGTAATGTAATTGAAAGAAACCTTTCAAAACTTATTGGTGCGGATGTGACTAACTCTCAACTTAAAGCAGATATGAATGTCCATAGCAACTCAAATACAACTGGTGGAAGTTATACTCTTTCCATAAATGGGTTTAATATTGTTGATGGAAGTAGTTTTCATCCTCTACATATAACAAATAAAGATAACCCTTCTGGTTTTTATGAAGTGTCGTATGAGAGACAAGATGGACAAAAAATCCCTCTTGAAGAGACTATTACTGGTGGAAAAATCGGTGCTATATTTGACTTACGAGGTGGAACTATAGATACAACAAGTGGGATGCCTTCAGATGGAATCTTGCAAAATGTAATTACTCAGTTAAATGCACTTGCTCAGGGTATGATAGAAGGTACAAACAATCTTTATGCACAGAATGCAAGAGAAAAGATGGACTCAAATCCACTTGATGTAGATGCAGGAGACCCTCTGCTTGCATCTGGATTAAACATTAATAAAGGTTCTTTTGACATTTTAATTTATGACATTGATGGAAATGAAGTAGCCAGAAGAAATATTAAGATTGATGACTTTACTTCGATGAACGATATCGAAGCCCAAATCTTAGCAAATTTAGATGATAATGCGGATAATTCTGCAAACAATGACATAGACGACTTTATGATATTTAGTTATAGTCCTTCGGCAACAGGTGAAAAAAATTTGAGTATGAGTATGAAGCCTGGATTTACTTCAAATGGTTATACTTTTGCAGTTGCGGATAATCTTACGACCGAAGAATTTACGTCAGGTAGTAATTTCGCTGGAGCCATAGGACTAGGAAGGTTTCTTGATGGAGATAGTGCGAAAAATATGAATTTGGCATTTGATCTCAGAAATAACCCAACAGGTATCGCATCTGGGTATTCTACTAATG
>CAWUTM010000007.1:0-6537 GCA_963925755.1 uncultured Sulfurimonas sp.
TAAACCAGAAAAAATAGAAAAACCAAAGCCTAAACCAAAGAAAGTAGACACAACTCTAATAGATCCTATGTCTTGGTTATATGAAGACAAGTCAGAAGCAACAAAACCCAAAGAGAAAAAGTCTTACTCAAAAATGGGTGCGGGTGGTTCTCTCTCTGAGATGAAAAAGCTTTATGGAAATGAGTGGGGAAAACTTACTCAAGGGCAACAAGAGTATATGATTGACAATCAAGAAATTATGAGAAGAATCACCCAAAGCGTACTTACTCGCGTTGCTTCTGTAAACTTGTCTAACAATATCAATGTAAATAGAATTAATGTAATAGAATTTTATCTTCATCCAAATGGTGATATGACAGACTTTAAATTTTTATCAAAAAGTGGTTTTTTTGTACTTGATGAAACAACAAAAGAGACTATAGAGTATGCGTATAGTAGATACCCAAGACCTAAAGAAAAGATTTTAATCCGTTATAATGTTTACTATAATCTCGCTAGGTATTAGGTCTGAAGAAGTGCTAGTGCACCCTTATAAATAGGTTCATCAATAAAACCGTACTCGTCATCTACAAAACCAGTTATTCCTTCATCACGGTACATCTCAAAAAGCTTTATAATTACTTTTGCACGTGTAAGTTGTGCTTCTTTATCAACAAAAACTTCATTGACTAACGTAACCTGAGAAGGAGATATACAGCCTTTTGCATCGTATCCCATACTTTTTTCCAAGTTTATCCATTTTGAAAAAGTCTCTAAGTTTTTAAACTCTTGGTAGACAAAACTCACCGGTTTCACATTCATAGCCTTTGAACTTATAAGAAAATGTGAAAGCATGTAATGCATTGTCGGATTATCTAAATTTATAAGACTTTGAGAAAGCTTCATATCCGCAAATAGGTCTAAAATACCTAAATAAAATGTAGTCACTCTTTTGTTTACACTCAAAGAAGAAAGATTATGCCACGCATCTGCCGTTTCAATTGAAAGGTGTAGTTCTATCTCATCATTCAATAGAGCCAGTACATTTTTAACCTCCGAAGCATTCTTTATCTTAGGAACTCTAATCGCATCTGGCATAAATTGATTCAAATAAGTTATCTCTTCATAACCACCTTCATCCAAAGCATTTACGCGTACTACAAGTTTTTTATCGCTCTTAGTTATTTGAGTGAGATAAAAAGCACATAAGACAAGGGCAAATGGCTTATCTTCCTTACTAACTCCATCTTCTAAATTAAGCATTATGCAGTCAGCGTCAAGACTCTCTATCTTAGACAAATGTTTTATATTATTACATGAGAGCATCAGAACGGATTTGAACTTCATTGATTTATTTAACTCTCTGTGTCTTGGAACAGCTAAAGTGTCTAATCCTGCTAAATCTCTATTGGCATACAGTTCTTGGAGTTTATTTTGCATTTTTCTTCTTGACTTTATCATTTTTGTGAAGATGAAGGTAGAGTGCTTCCACCTCTTTATCTGTTAAAAAGTATCTTGGCATTGCTTTGTTTCTTCTGTTTAACACTCTATTAAACTCACTATATCTTATGTTGTTTATTTTCGGTCCAGTGAATTTTTTTTCTACATTTCTATGTTTATATTTAGCTATTGTTTTGCCTTCTCCATTAGCTCCATGACAGTGCTGACAACCAATACCTCTAGGGTTTTCATAGAGTTGCGCGGCATACTCTTTTGGAGATATAAAATCACCAGAAGCCCATACAAATATTGGAAGTATTAAAAGAAGTGGATATTTCATTATTAGCCTATTATTATATTAAAAGGGTATAATAACAGAAATATAATTTATGGGGTTTAAATGCAATTATTAGATGGTAAATTACTTTCCAAAAAAATTGAACTTGAAGTTACGGCAGATGTAATAAAACTAAAAGAAACTTGTGGTTGCACCCCCGGTTTAGCAGTTGTTCTAGTTGGTCAAGATCCAGCAAGCGCTGCTTATGTCAACATGAAGAAAAAAGCATGTGACCGTGTAGGTTTTTACTCTATTACTCATGATATGCCTGCTCATATCTCTCAAGAAGCTATAGAAAGAACCATCATTAGCATGAATCAAAATGACAGTATAGATGGAATTTTAATCCAACTCCCTCTTCCTGAGCAGATAGACACAACAAAACTACTTGAACTTGTAGACCCTTCAAAAGACGTAGATGGTTTCCACCCATTTAATGTTGGACGCCTTGTAACTAACCTTGATGGATTTGTTCCTTGTACTCCGCTTGGCGTAATGGAACTTTTAAAAGAGTATAATATCGATGTTAAGGGCAAAAACTGTGTAGTTATTGGAGCTTCTAACATTGTTGGAAAACCAATGGCGTCACTTCTTCTAAACGCGAATGCAACTGTTGAAATATGTCATATATTTACAGATGATCTTAAACGCCATACATTAAATGCAGATGTTGTTTTAGTTGGCGTTGGTGTTATAAACCTCATAACGGAAGATATGGTAAAAGATGATGTTATCATCGTAGACATTGGTGTTAGTAGAACGCACGAGGGCAAACTAGTAGGTGATGTAGACTTCCAGAACGTAAGTAAAAAAAGTTCTTACATAACGCCAAGCCCAGGCGGTGTTGGACCGATGACAATAGCTATGCTTTTGAGTAACACACTTAAAGCCGCTAAAATTAATGCGCAAAAAGCGAAGGATCAGTAGTTGAAAAAGTTAGTTAAAAAAGCATATAAATGGTCAAATTCTTGGACTGGAACTATTGTCATTGTTCTTTTTGTTATCTTCTTCGTTGCTCAAGCGTTTAGAATCCCCAGTGGAAGTATGAAAGACTCACTTCTCATTGGTGACCACCTTTTTGCTAAAAAATTTGCGTATGGTATTCCCATGCCTCATATTCCATTCTTAGAGATGTCTATCATGCCATGGAGCGATCGTCTGCGTTTAATGGACGGAGACACTCCAGAGCGTGGTGACATAGTTATATTTAGATATCCAGGAAATGTAAAACAACACTTTGTAAAACGCTGTGTCGCTCTTCCTGATGATGAACTTTTCGTTGCTGACAAAAATCTTTTTATTCACTTTCGTGAAGGTGATGACTGGATAAAAGAGAACTATGAAGGTTTTGAAATAGCTGTTTATGAAGAAAAACTTTGGGTCAAAAATCCTTATGAAAAAGAACACCCAGGTATTCACCATGATGATAAAATCGTTAATGATGGACAGTATCCTATGCCTATATTTTTTCTAAACCCTATAAAAATTGAGAAAGATAGTTACTTCATGATGGGTGATAATCGTGACCACTCTAGTGACAGTCGTTTTTGGGGAAGTGTTCCATATGATAACATAGAGGGAACACCATGGTTTATATACTTCTCAATAGATGAAAATTGGGAAATAAGATGGGATAGAGTTGGAAAAACTCCAACAGACCTTGAGCAAGCTCCATACTTGGATAAAGCGATACAAGAAAGAATAAAAACAGATAAAGATTACTATGGAATTACTTGATATACTCAAAATAGTCGCTGCTGTTTTAGCGCTTGGAATCGCCATTATAGGACATGAGATTATGCATGGTTGGGTCGCGTTTATGTATGGCGACACAACTGCTAAAAATGCAGGTCGTTTAACTATAAATCCCATAAGTCACATTGATATGGTTGGTACTATCATCGTTCCTTTGAGTATGTACTTTTTACCTATGCTTATGGGTGCGGAGAGTGGATTTTTATTTGGTTGGGCGAAGCCAGTGCCTATCAACACGGCAACGGTTGTAGGTCGTGGTGGTTACAACGCGGCGATGCAAGTAGACTTAGCGGGTATTGTTTATAATTTTACTCTTGCCGCATTTGCTTCTATAGCTATTATATCAATGAATAAACCCGTAGGAACAGACTCAATTATTTATATATTTGCTTATATGTTAGTGTTTCAAATACTTATAATAAATGTTGTTTTAGGAGTCTTTAACCTACTCCCTATTCCACAGTTTGATGGTGCGCATTTTGTAATGCATCTAGCTTTAAAGTACAAAATCAATACTGTTGCAGAATTTTTTTACAAAAATGAACGCTATGGAATAATAATTGTTTTAGTTGTATTAATGACACCTTTAAAAGAGTATATTCTATTTTTACCTGTCCAGACTATACTTGGACTACTACTAACATCTTAAGGAAAAAAAATGAAATTTTATGTTGCTACAGACCATGCTGGAATTGAGCTAAAAGATTATACAGTTGAGTTACTGGGAGAAAAAGGTCACGAAGTTATTGACCTTGGACCATTTTCTAAAGATAGAGTTGATTACCCTGACTATGCTCATAAAGTCGCACACTCTGTTTTAAAAGATAAGACTTCTCATGGAATTCTTATCTGCGGAAGTGGCATAGGAATGAGCATGGCTGCAAATCGTCATGAAGGTATTCGCGCCGCGCTTTGTCATGATGCGTATACAGCGACAGTTGCTCGTGGACATAACGATGCGAATATTCTTTGTTTTGGTGAACGTATAGTTGGTAAAGGCGTTGCGGAATCTATTCTTGACGCTTGGATTGCGGGTAGCTTTGATGGTGGTAGACACCGTGCTAGAATAGACAAAATAGAGATTAAATAAATTATGTTTTTTGAATGGTCGCTTTTAACCGCGCTAAGCATAGTATCTATATATCTTTTTGTAAAGATGTACTATTTTAAAAGTATTACAAACAAAGAGATTCGAGGGAATGACTTAATGAAAGTCACACTCAATGAAGCAGAAATTTTAATACGAAAATACCAAATACAACTTCAACGAGCGCTTGGTAATGTAGATATACTCAGTGATGAACTGACACGACTTAAAAATGAGCTTAAAACAATCAAGCAAAGAAACTCACAACATCGTTCAGAAAGTGAGAGGCTCAATATTAAGATAAAAGCTCTTGAAACTCGAATAGACGCACTACTATAAGGACTAAATATGACACTCAGCAATGCAGAACGTAAAATAATAGAAGACTCAATCAGAGATATTAAAGACTTTCCAAAGGAAGGAATAATTTTCAAAGACATTACCACTCTTTTAAATAATAAAGAGGCTTACGGTGTATTAATGAACCATCTCTACCAACGATATAAAGAGTATAACTTAGACTATGTTGCAGGAATTGACGCTCGTGGGTTTATCTTTGGAGCTGCTCTTGCGCAAATGTTAGGACTTGGGTTTGTACCTATAAGAAAACATGGAAAACTTCCATACACTACTATTAGCGAAAAATACGCTCTTGAGTATGGCGTGGATGAGATCGAAGTTCATATAGACGCATTTGGTGAAAAAAAAGGAGCAAGAGTTCTTATTGTTGATGACCTCATAGCAACAGGTGGCACAGCGAACGCAGCCGCCACTCTCGTAAAGCAAACAGGTGCTACCTGCGTTGAATGCTGTTTTGTTATAGGTCTTGCATTTTTAGACGGTATTAAAAAGCTTGAAGAAAAGACTGATGTTTACTGTCTTATAGAGGAAAAGTAATGTATATTCCATCTGCTAGTAAGTTTGATCCAGATGAAAATGGACACTTTGGGATCTTTGGTGGACGCTATGTTCCTGAAACTCTTATGCCTGCGCTCGCACAACTCAAAGAAGAGTATGAAAAGATAAGATTTGATAAAGAGTTCTGGAAAGAAGTACATTACTATCTAAAAGATTATGTAGGTCGCCCTTCTCCTTTATACTATGCTGAAAATATTTCTAAAGAATTAGGTGCAAAAATATATCTTAAACGCGAAGATTTAAACCATACAGGCGCGCATAAAGTTAACAATGTAATCGCTCAAGGGCTTATGGCTAAACGCCTTGGTTATAAAAAAATCATAGCTGAGACGGGAGCTGGACAACATGGTGTTGCCACAGCTACTATCTGTGCTCTTCTCGACCTAGAGTGTGAAGTATTTATGGGTGCTAAAGATGTTGAGCGCCAAGAACTCAATGTTTTTCGTATGAAACTTCTAGGCGCGAAAGTAAACTCCGTAGAGAGTGGAAGTCGTACTCTTAAAGATGCTATGAACGATGCTATAAGACACTGGGTCACAAATGCAAGAGATACTTTTTACATTATAGGAACCGTTGCTGGTCCTCATCCTTATCCTATGATGGTTCGAGACTTTCAAGCCATTATAGGTTATGAAGCGCGCGCTCAAATACTTGAAAAAGAGAACCGTCTGCCTGATCATGTTATTGCGTGTATTGGTGGTGGTTCAAACGCTATTGGTATGTTTCAACACTTTATTGAAGATGAAGGTGTTGAATGCATAGGAATAGAAGCTGGTGGACTTGGACTAGAAACAGATAAACATGGCTGTTCTCTTGAAAAAGGTCGTCCAGGGGTTCTTCATGGTCAAATGTCCTACTTACTCCAAGATGACGATGGACAAATACTTGAAGCACACTCTATAAGCGCTGGATTAGACTATCCAGGCATAGGACCTGAACATGCTTTTCATAGTGATAATAAATCAATTACATATGACCATGCAACAGACCAAGAAGCATTAGACGCCTTTGTTTGGTTAAG
>CAWUTM010000008.1:0-22361 GCA_963925755.1 uncultured Sulfurimonas sp.
TGATTGCACCAACAGCATAAGCACCTTGCTTAATATAATTATTAAACTCTGCACCTTGAGCGACAACAGTACCATTGTTATTACCATTACCTCTACCAATGTAAGCACCAACTAAAGTAGTGTCAGCAATGTCTTGATTGATTAAAACAGCAGCTTCGAAAGTATTCTTTTCGATAGACCATTTTTCAGTAAACGCTAATGGAGTATCTAGTTCCATACGACCAACTTTTGCAGTTGTCTTACCAGCAGTAGCAGCAATCCAAGCTTCATTTACCCAAGAAACAGTATCAACATTTTCAGTACCATCAGCAGGATTACCTGTTACAGTATGAGCACCACCCCATACACCGTCAACCATAGTACCTTCTAAACCTAAAGTAGTAAGTACTGTATATCCAACACCAGCACTAATAGCTACAGAATCAGTTTTAAGAACATCAGTAGTAACATTTAAGTTAACTGACATATCAGCAGCTGAAGAACCCGACTCAAAAAAGTTGTTTGTTCCAGCATCATTTGTTTGATAATAAAGATTTGCATCTCCGCTAACTTTTGTGTTATCAAATGCCATCGCACTTGAACTAATTAGAACCGCAGCAACTAAGCTCATTTTTGTAATATTCATATATTCCCCTTGTTTTGTTATATATTTCGTGCCTATTATGCACAGTATATTCTTAAGAATAGATTAATAACTTAATTTTTAGAAAAAACTTGGTTATAATGATTTTATGAAACAATTAATTATAATTTTACCCCTCGTTTTATTCATAAGCTGTTCTTCAAACACTTCTAGTGTAGCGCCATCTGAGAACTCATCCTTACATAGTATAAGTCCAAGTGGTGTCAAAAATAAACCAGGATTTATGCAAAAATCCTTAAATGATTTTGTTAAAAATGATTGGACACCGACACTCTCTAAAGATAAAAAAACTTATGTTGAAGATAAAGATAGAAGCTTTACGCTTCAAGAGTACGCTGATAAAATTTCAGCTTATACGAAAGCAAAGCCCGCTAATCATAAAGAGTCAAATATAAATAAACTAAACGCTCTTCCCGTTATAGGAAAATAATTAAGAAAGCTCTTCTGCAAAACTTATCATATTGCAAAAGTGCTCTACATAGAGTGCAGCACTTCCTACTAATATACCATCTACGTTAGCAACAGCTAAAACATCTTTAGCATTCGTAACTTTCACGCTTCCACCGTAGAGCAGTGGTGCCGGTGACTTTTTCTTAAGTGCTGTATGCACTTCTAGTATATCTTCTAATGTCGGAGTAAGGCCTGTACCAATAGCCCAAACAGGTTCATAAGCAATGATAAGATTTTCATACTCAGTGTCTATGCCCTCATATTGAGAAGATATGTACTCCATCATGGCACTGTTTCCAGCCTCGCGTTTTTCAAGTGGTTCGCCTACGCAGTAAACTATTTTAAAACCCAAGTCCTTATAGAAGTTGAATTTCTTCACTAACTCTTCTTGCGACTCGCCAAGTATATGACGGCGTTCACTATGTCCGATTAGAATAGTTTTAATTCCAAACTCTTCTAAATGGGTAAGACCTATCTCACCTGTAAACGCACCATTTTTTGTTGGGTAAGCATTTTGCGCGCCCTGTATAAGTTTAGTGTCAAATGAATCCAATGATGACATTGCAGGAAAAACTAGAACTTCTTGAGTAGCGTTCGTTTCTTTTATAAAACTCTCAATTTTTTCTATGTACTCTCTAGTCTCTTTTCTCGTCAAGTTTGTTTTTAAATTCGCTGCAATAATCATTATTTTTATCCTACTTTTTAATCAGAGGTGCTACACCTGGCAAAATTTTACCTTCAAGTAGTTCTAAAGAAGCTCCACCACCTGTAGATATAAAACTCATTTCCTCATCAAGACCTATACGTTGCACTAAATCAGCAGTGTCACCACCACCAACAACAGTCGTAGCGTATGAGTCCGCTACAAAATTTGCTATCTTTGAAGATCCACGCGCAAACTTATCCATCTCATAAACGCCCATTGGGCCATTCCAAAGTACAGTTTGCACATCAGCTAAACCTTCACTGTAAAGTCTTACAGTCGCCGGACCAATGTCAAGTCCCATCCAGTTATCTGGAATTTCTTGAGATGTCACTATTTTTATCACCGCATCTTCTGAAAATCTATCAGCTGCGATAACATCTACGGGCAGATAAAACTTTACGCCAAGTTTTTTTGCTTCGTCCATAATCTTTTGAGCGTCTTCCAACAAGTCATCTTCGACTAGTGAAGCTCCTATGTTGTATCCCATCTGTTTTAAAAAGGTAAACGCCATCCCTCCACCAATAAAAACTTTATCTACCTTAGGAAGTAAGTTTACCAAAGCTTCAAGTTTTCCAGAAACCTTGCTTCCACCGACTATAGCCGCGAAAGGTCGTACTGGTGCATTGATTAGTTTAGCAAAAAAACGAATCTCACGTTCGAGTAAAAAACCGGCGGCCATACTTTTCTCATTAAAGAAATGTGTAATGCCCTCTACGGAAGCATGTGCACGATGACTCACACCAAACGCGTCATTTATATAAATATCTGCCATTGAAGAGAGTTTTTCAGAAAGTTCTTTTGAATTTTGCGTCTCTCCGGATTCATAACGTAGGTTTTCTAAAAGAAGTATTTCACAGCATTTTAGAGCTTTTACTTTAGCCATTGCATCTGAGCCAACAACGTCATCCGCTAAAACGACTTCTCTTTTTAAAAGATGATGTAGTCTTCTAGCTACGGGAGCGAGTGAGTATTTTTCATTGACCTCGCCTTTAGGACGACCCAAGTGAGAAGCTAATATAATCGCGCAGTCTTGATCTAAACAGTAATTTATCGTGGCTATCGCAGAACGAATTCGTCTATCATCAGAAATGTTTCCAAATTCATCCATAGGAACATTAAAGTCACATCTAATAAATACTTTTTTCTTACTTAAGTCTAATTCTTTTATATTTAATAATTCCAATTAAAAATTCCTATTTACTGATGTGAAGCGCCATGTCAATCAAACGCATTGAATAACCCCACTCATTATCGTACCAAGCCATTATTTTAACCATATCTCCACCGATAACCTGTGTTAAGTCTTCTGCAACTATAGAGCTATATTCACAACCAACAAAGTCCTGAGACACTCTCATCTCTTTATCCATAAGCAAAAGACCTTTAAGCGAACCATTCGCAGCGTCATTAAATACTTTTGTCACTTCTTCTTTTGTAGTATTGCGTTTAACTACTACATTTAAGTCAACCATAGAAACATCTGGCGTAGGAACACGAACAGACTGACCATGTAAACGACCTTTTAGTTGTGGCATAACAAGACTAATCGCTTTTGCCGCGCCTGTAGTTGTAGGAATCATGTTAATAGCACCTGCTCGAGCGCGGCGTTTATCTTTTGAATGTTTCACATCTAAGATATTTTGATCATTGGTGTATGAGTGAATCGTAGTCATAAGACCTTTTTCAATTCCAAATGCGTCATCTAAAACTTTTGCGACAGGACCTAAACAGTTTGTAGTACAAGATGCGTTTGAAACTATTTTTTGACCAGCGTATAACTCATGGTTAACGCCCATAACAAAAGTATCAGTTAGAGTATCTTTTGATGGAGCTGAAAAAAGAACCTTCTCAACACCGTTATCTATGTGTACTTGAGCTGACTCTTGCGTTAAAAATACACCGGTACACTCTAAAACCATATCTGCACCACAATCTGCGAACTTTAGATTTTTAGGATCACGGTCTGAAAAAACTCTAATTTTATGACCATCAATACTAATGTTTTCATCATCTATTTCTATAATGTCACTTTTAAAAGTACCATGAACGGAATCATTTTTTAAAAGGTATAGCATCATATCCATGCTTGCCATATCATTAATAGCCACAATCTCTACATCGTTTCTTGTAGCTGCTATGCGAGCAACGCAACGACCAATTCTTCCAAATCCATTAATTGCTATTTTCAGTGCCATTATCTATCCTATATATATTTTAATTGGGCTATTTTAGCAAAAATAAGCTATAATTCGCTTTAAATGAAAAACATAGCACTATATGGTGGTTCTTTTGACCCACCACATATCGGTCATGAAGCAGTTGTAAAAGCTCTTTTAGGTTTAAACTATATTGATGAAATCATAATAATGCCGACTTTTCTAAATCCTTTTAAGGATGGCTCAACAGCCCCCGCTTCCTTGCGTTTAGATTGGCTAAAAAAGATTTACTCTAATTATGAGAGAGTGAGTGTTAGCTCTTATGAAGTAGATAAAAAGAAAAAAGTTCCTGCCATCCAAAGTGTAGAGTTTTTACTTCAAACTTATGAAAAAGTATACTTAGTAATAGGTGCTGACAACTTAGAGAAACTACAAAGTTGGTATAAGTTTGATGAGTTAAAAAAACTTGTTACTTTCATTGTTGCGCAAAGAGATGGAGTTGAGATTTCTGAAAATTTCATCACTTTAGGAGTAGATGAAAAGGTATCTTCATCAACTCTTAGAAAAGAGATAGATATCGCTAAACTATCAAAAAAAATGGCAAAAAAAATTCAACAATACTACAAGGAAAAAAATGAATAATAGAATAGAAACAATCACTAAAGTTCTAGATATGAACAAAGCGGAAGCTATAGAAGTTTTTGATTTACGAGAGAAAAACTACTTTGTTGATTATGCAATTATTGCATCGTCACTTGGTACAAGACATACAACAGCTCTTCTTGACCACCTCAAAAATGGGATTAAACCTGCTGAAAAATTCAACAATGTTGATGAAAGTGGAGACTGGGTTGTAATTGATTTAGGTGATGTACTTATCCACATCATGACTCCAGAGTATAGAATGAAATATGATATGGAAGCTTTTTTAGCTGAACTTTCTAATAACAATGATGACTCTACTGAGGAGTAGCTATATCTCCATTATCTAGTATCTCTCTATAGTTATAGATAGCTTCTACATACTTTACAGGTTCCTCACCTCTTGCATAACCATACTTTAAAGTCTTGTAGTACTTCTTTTTTGATAAAAGAGGAAGTACTATCTTTAAGTCGCTCCAAACATTTTTATTCAGACCCAATTTTACTGCTAGCTTTTGAGCATCTCTCACATGTCCCATCCCTATATTATAAGCTGCAAGTGCGAATTTAAGTCTATTTTCCCCTTGTACCTCTTTTGGAACATACTCAAGCATATTTTTGATGTGTTTAGCTCCACCCGTAATACTCTGTTTTGGATCAAGTCTATTGGTAACACCTAACATTTTCGCAGTACTTTGGGTAAGCATCATTAAGCCTCTTACTCCTGTAAAACTTTTTGCATTTGGATTCCAGTGAGATTCTTGATAAGACATACTCGCTAAAAGACTCCATGGTATACTAAAACGAGTAGCGGCCTCCTGAAAATAATTTTTAAATTTTGGTAGTCTACTTTTAATTCTTTTATAAAACATCTTTGTATTATAGTAATCGAAAAAGAGAACATAACTATAGTAATGGTCTTTTAGCTGTACCATTTTTCCCTGTTGGTTAAAAGAGTTTAACCATGAATACATATCTTTTTCAAGTTCTGCTGATTTTTTAGGAAGTATCCAAGCTAACTGTTCTCGTCCACTAATGGAAAACGCTAAAGCAATTTCAGGAAAATATCGTAGATTTAAAGCATAAATATTAGAATCGGCAATAGTACAATCTATCTCATGCGAGGAGACTTGACTTAATAACTCTTCCGTAGAGTATTCTGCACTCAAGCTTACGTTAATATCAAAACCATCGTTTTGTAATGATTTTATTGTCTCACTATAGCTAGTTTCTGCACCAACTACAATGTTTAATCCTTCTAGCTCTTCAACATCTCTGGGAAACTTTGAACTTCCAAGCATTCCACGATGGCAGATAACCTCCTCTTGTACTTCAAAGTAGGATGGACCAAAATTATATTTTTTTTCTCTCAATGCTGTTTTAGCAATAGAAGCGGAAGTTATGTCAACATCCTTACTTTCGCTGAGCTCTAGTGCTTCTTTTACAGTGTGGACAGCTGTAATGTTGAGTTCAACTCCTAAATACTCTGAATATGCTTTTAAAAGATCGTATTCAAAACCTTGAGAATCTTGCGTTCCTATATAAAATGTAGAAGGTCCATTAAGTAAAACTACATTCAAGGATTTTCGTTTTTTTATTTTATCGAGTAATGAAAGTTTTCCTATCTTTTTACCTGGTTCATAAGAAGCATGACTTACCCAACCAAAAGAGAAAAAAGAGAGTGCAAGAAAAATTCCTAAGAAGTATTTGTAATTATTCATTTTAATAGTTTACATCTTTAAACTTATGCAAAAATAAAACGATTTACTCCATTTTCATACTCATGCGCTAAAACCTCTCCGTGTGCTTTGAGTATAGAATCCACAAGGTATAGACCTAACCCAAAACTATTTTTCGATGGATTGTCCTTAGTAAATGGTTCAATGTAGTAACTCAAAGGATTCGATAAACACTTTCCTTTACTCTCAAAACTAAGTTCATTGTTTAGCATTAAAATCTTGATTCTAGAATCATCTGAGTACTTCATCGCATTATCTATCATATTTTTTATTGCTGTTGTGTAGAGTCTATAGTTCGCCATCATTTTTGTATCACATGGTATATCAATATTGACACTATTTCTATCAACCATTGATATATCTATTGCGCCATCTATGATATCAACGAGTCGATACTCTTTAAAGTTACGTTTATCATCTATACTCGTGACCTCTTCTATAAGGGCAAATTCCGTTACTAAATTTTCTAGTCTTGTGAATATAGAACTAAATCTATCGCGTTGCTTTTGTGAATCTAACATCTGTGTCGCAATAGTACCTTTAGCAATCGGTGTTTTTAGTTCATGCATCAAGTTCCTCAAAAAGAGTGTTCTTGACTCGAGTAAATTGTTTATAGATTCTCTCGTGGATTCTATCTCGTTAGATACAAGTCCTATTTCATCACAGTTTTTGGTTTTAAAGGATATGTCCATATTTCCATCGCCATAAAGAGCTATTTTTCTTCTTAGTCTAATAAGTGGACGTAGTTTTTGAAGGACAAGAACAAAAGAAGTACTTATAATCAAAATAATAGTGATATATGTATAAAACATATTGAGATAATTATAAACCTTTAACGCACCATCCTTTATCAAAATACCTGCAGATCGTGTTTGTATATAGAAGTATATATTCTTTTCATATTCTATCATGGTTGCACGTAATTTTGTAACAATATCCTTTCTATAAAGTCCTCCCTCATCTATCAAAAATGATGAGTTTAGACTTTCAAACCCTTCGCGTTTAAGAATTTTTCCATTAGAAATAACACTATTTTGTTCTTCTTCATTTTTTGTTATCTGCATCTTGTAAACAGCGAGATTCGCATCTAACATAATTTCTGAATGATTTTTTTGTTGATGGTTACGATAGATTTGAGTTATAACAGAATATTTTGTAAAAATATGGTCTATATATTGTTTCTTATTGAGTTTATAAAACTCCCAAAATATTACGCTCACACTTGCAAGCGAAACAGTAAGTGCAAAGAGGATAGTTATGAGAACAGCATGACGTTTCATCTTAGCACCTATAGTTTATTTTAAGAGCTTATAGCCAACGCCACGAACTGATTCTATGAGAGCTTTATCACCAAGTTTATTACGTATACGACCTACCATAACATCAATACTTTTATTTGAAGAGTCTTCATTAATAGCGTTTACATTATGTATAAGATCTTCACGTGAGACTACAAGTCCTTGTTTGCTTATCATATAAGACAGTATGCCGAATTCAGCATTTGTTAGATCGATATTACGACTTTTATAGGTTATGACCATTGTCTCTTTATCACATTTAAAATCACTTTTAGACTCTGACTTTTCTTCACTTTTTGCAGCATAACGACGCAGTACCGAATGGATTCTTGCTTCTAACTCTCTTGGATCGTAAGGTTTTGGCAGGTAGTCATCGGCTCCAAGCTCTAATGCTTTTATTTTATCATTTACATCACTTCTTGCTGAGGAAATAATTATGGGGATATCTTGGCGTTCGCGAATGGCTTCACAGACTTCAAGACCATCCATACCGGGGAGACTTAAGTCAAGGATTACTAAATCATATGGTTCAAGCTTAAGAATGCTTACTGCTTTAAAAGGGTCATCTTCTGTGATAACTTTAAACTCATACTGCTCAAGATATTCTGTAAGTATCTCAGCGAGTTCTAAATCATCTTCAATCATTAATATTTTATTCATACTTACATCTTATCAGATTTTATTAATATTTTGGTAAACTCTCAGATAAAATCATAATCATAAGCACTATCACCCTCAAGAAGTTTTTTAAAGACTCCTCTTACTGGGATAATAGCTAAACTATAAATAATGTAATGTTGTATGCTAAAAACGCCATCACATAAGCGATTACCGATGTGAATATCAAAAGATAAAAAAAGTATTTAATATGACCAGCTTCACGTGTAAATACAACAGAAGCTGCAAGACATGGTAAATAAATCATGACAACAACAATAAACGCAATAGCGGAAGCCAAAGATATATGTTTTGATATAGCATTGACTAGAGAGCTATTTGCTTCATCTACATCTCCACCAAGCGCATACAGTACGCCAAGTGTTGAGACTACTACTTCTTTAGCAGCAAGTCCTGTTTGTAACGCGACACTCATTTTCCAGTCAAAGCCAAGTGGTTCGAAGATTGGCTCTGAAAATTTTCCAATAGTTCCTAAATAACTCTGCTCAAGTAAGGCTTCCGCACGTTGGTTTTGTAAAATAAACTTTTTATCTTCGCTCACTGCGATTTCTATTTTAGAGCTATACTCTTTTTCTAATTCCTTATTATGTGGGTAATTACTTAAAAACCAGATAAGAAGAGATGCTGCGGCGATATATGTTCCCGCTTTTTTAAGATACATCATTGTTTTTGTTAAAACAGTATGCCAAATTAACTTCACTGATGGAAGTCTATACTTAGGCATTTCCATAACAAAAGGTTCGTCTATCCCTTTAAATGCGGTTAGCTTTAATATTTTTGCTGCAACAAGACCAAACATAGCTCCACTAATATAGATAATAAACAAAACATTTCCAGCCATTTCAGGAGAAAAAAACGCACCTGCAAAAAGCACGTAAACGGGAAGTCTTGCTCCACAGGACATAAAACCTATAATAAAAAGAGTGAGCAGTCTATCTCTATCATTTTTGAGTATTCGAGCAGACATATAGGCGGGTATTGAACAACCAAACCCTGAAACAAGTGGGATAAAGCTCTGTCCATGTAAACCAAATTTATGGAAAAACCCATCAAGTAAAAATGCGACACGTGACATATAACCAGTACTCTCCAAAAGTGCTATACCAATAAAAAGTATTATAATATTTGGCACAAAGAGTATAACCGCTCCAACTCCTGCAATTAAACCATCGACTATTAAAGAGCGTATATCATCATTTTGAATTGTTGAGCCTATTGTATTTCCAAACCAAGAGAAGAACATATCAATATAATCCATTGGGATTGCACCAATCTCAAACGTCAATTGAAAAAGACCCCACATTAAAAATAAAAAGATTGGTATTCCCAAAGTTGGATGGATAAGTATAGAATCTATCCTATCAGTCATTGTCACTTTTACTTCAAGCAACTTACTCTCAACTACTTCAGCGACAACGCCTCTATTAAAAGAGGCATACTCTTCAGCAAAACATTCTTTTATATCATCGCTATCGTGGTGTAGTTCTATATGTCTACTAGCATCTATAAGTATTGGTTGAAGCTCAGTCCATATAGGATTATCGTGAAGTTTTTCATATGTTTTTTTGTTGTTTTTGAGAAGGTTAATAGCTATGTTTCTATAAGAGTTAACAGAGTCATATTTATGTTTATCAAGGTACCAAACTAAACGAGCTATTTCTTCTTCTACAGCTTCGCTAAATATAAGTTTTGAACCACTGTTTGGCGTTTCATTGGCTAAACTAACAGTTTCTATCAACTCTTCAATTCCAAATTTTGTAACCGCTGACACTTTTACACAAGGTACGCCTATTAGCTCACTCATATATTTTTCATCAATTTGTATATTTTCTTTGTCAGCTTCATCGCTCATATTTAAAGCAATAACTACTTTTTTACTCATTGTTAAAAGTTCAGATGTAAGTTGTAAGTTTTTTTCCAAGTTAGTTGAATCTACTACATTAATGATAATATCATACTCTTCAGCACAAAGATAATCATGCGTTACTCTCTCTTCAATAGTATAGTCAGTAAAAGCATAAGTTCCAGGTAAGTCGACAACCGTATAGCTGTAATCTTTATAGTCAAAAATCACTTCTGTCTTATCTACTGTTACACCCGAAAAATTTCCAACATGCAAATGCGAGTTTGAAACAGAATTTATAAGCATACTCTTTCCAACATTTGGCTGTCCAACAAGAGCCACTTTGATGTGTTTAGCAGTTATTGGACAGGCTTTCATATCTTCATTCATATCTTCTGTACCTCTATCATTTGAGCTTCATTTGCTCTAAGGGCTATTTTCATCTTACCTACTTTAATTTCTATTGTACTTTTTGTTGGTGAGTACTCTATTATTTCTATTATAGTTTCTTTCATAATTCCGAATGAAATCAGTCTCTGCTTTAAATCAGGGTCTGCATTTAGTTTCACAACTTTAACTTTACATGCTTTCTTGCAGTCTTTTAATGTTTTCATACTTTGTCTTTAGAATTTTTTTATAATTATAATCATTATCAATTAAGATAAAGCTTAATGAATAATCAGAAATTAAAAATCCTATTGCACCATAAGTTGTGCTCTTTGCCAATCATAGCCAGTTTTTACTGGACTTTGGATATCTTCTAATATCGCATAAAGAGCTGCCATTGTTGCATCAACCTCTCTGTCATTCGTAATCTCGTTAATCAGCATCTTTTCCAGCGTTCACCCAACTTGTCCGGTAACTTCTCCTTCGCTAAATACAAATATATGCTCTACATGCTCTACTTATATAATACAATAAGATATAATATCGCCAAAATTAAAAATAAAAGGTACTTTCATGAAATTTTTATGGACACCCTCTTCTCAATTTAACTTAGCAAACCTTTTTACCTTTGTTAACATTTCCGCTGGTCTAACGGCTACTTATTTTATAACTCAAAATAATTTCACTCTTGCAATTATCTTAGCATGGGTTGGTGGTGCTTTTGATATTTTTGATGGTAAGATCGCTAGAAAGTATAAGTTAAGTAATGAATTTGGAGTACAGTTAGATAGTTTTGCAGACTTTTTAAGTTTTGTACTTGTTCCTGTCTTTTTAATCTTTCAAGCTGTTTATAAAACTTCACTTGAGAGTACTTTTCTAATAGCTGCTGCTATCGTTAGTATTTACTATGTTATCTCAGGACTAAGAAGACTCATCCATTTTAATATAAATACAGATTCTGGGGAAGTTGACAAATACTTCACAGGAGTACCTACACCACTCGGTGCTATTCTTCTTTGGTTAGTTTATCTCGCGTTTACTTATTCTTTCTTACCTGTGTATGCGGTAGGGATTTTAATGCTTATCGTAGGATGGAGTCTTAATTCAAAACTAAAAGTAAGACACCCTTAGACTATTTCGAATTAACTCCATATCTTCCACTTCCAAGTAGGAAGACTACAAGAGACATGATAAAAAAGATAAGTGGTGATTCCATTCCTAAGCCACCATACTTTGACAAAGAAAAACTAAACCCATAAGCTAAAAATATAGCTACGAGCATATTAAACGCCAAGACTAAAGAAGCAACTCTCGCATAAAGACCTAGTATTATAAATATAGGGCTTATTACCTCTCCAATATAAACGCCATAAGCTAAAAACTCAGCAAGGCCAACATTACTAAGCATGCCTTTAATGCTATCTACTCCATAAATGACTTTATGAATTCCATGAAACAAGATTAAAACACCTAGACTCACTCTTAATAAAAGTTTTGCTATATCTGGACTATGAAACATTACTTTCCTTTAATTTAAATTTACAACTACCTACGGTAATTGTCTTTGCATTTTTAATGACCTCTTTAATATATAGAAGCGTTCCCGCTACATCGGCATCACCGATTTCTTCTTCTATTATTCTTAATAAATCTTTTTCATTAGTGTCTGTAAACTTTTTTTCATAACTGTAACATGTTTGTATATTCAACTACTCTTCCTCACTTTTAATGCTTAATACTTTTTTAGGTTTAATCCCAAGCTTAACAATGTTTTCAGCTTTTTTAATAACATTTCCTCGTCCAGTATGAAGTCTATTCATAGACTTGTCATACGATTCTTGGGCTTTATTTAAATGTGTGCCTATTTTTTGCATCTCATCAACAAAACCAACAAGTTTTTCATACATTCCCTCTGCTTCAGTTGCGATTTTAAGAGCATGCTCTTCTTGTCTCTGTGTTCTCCAAATATGTTCTATAGTTCTCAGTGTAACTAAAAGCGTTGAGGGAGAAACAACAAGTATATTTTGTTCATACGCACTTTTAAAAAATTCTCCATCATGTTCAAGAGCTAATAAAAAGGCGCCTTCAATTGGCATAAAGAGTAGTACAAAATCAAGTGTATTTACGCCTTCGAGCTTCTCATATTTTTTCTCACTCAAACCTTTAACATGAGTCTTCATACTAAGTATATGTTCTTTGAGTGAGTCTGATTTTATTTTATCATCATTTGCATTTATAAATCTTTCATATGCGACAAGTGATACCTTCGAATCTATAATGATGTCGCGTTCTTGTGGCATATGAACAATTACATCGGGTCTATAACTCTTGCCTTCTTCAGATTTTAAAGTTGCTTGAAGTTCATACTCTACATCTTTTCTTAGTCCTGATTGTTCTAAAATACTCTCTAAAACTATTTCTCCCCAATTACCTTGGGTCTTGTTTTCACCTTTGAGTGCATTAGTTAAGTTGAGTGCGTCATTTGATAACTGAGAGTTCATATCTCTTAAACGCGATAGCTCATCTTTAAGAAGCACTCCTTCTTTAGTTTGCGCTATAAATTGTTCTTTTGTTTGAAGAGAAAAATTTGTTATTTGCTCACGAAAGGGTTTTAGAAGTAGCTCAAGTTGTTCTTTATTTGATGAGCTAAATTGTTTTGCCTTGTCTTCGAATATTTTATTTGCTAAAAGCTTAAACTCGTTTGAGAGTTCATCTTTTGCATCCTTCAATACTTTGAATTTATCTATAGAAGATTTTTGTTCTTCTTCATAGCGAGTCTTTAAAATCGTACTGCTAAGCTCTAAGTTTCTATTGGATTCTTTGATTTCCCTATAGTTTTCTTCTAAGAGGAGATATTGTTGATTCAAACTTTTTTCTTTTATGTACAAATAGAATGCTATTAGAAAAGATATGAAGCCTATAATGGTAGAAAGCATGTAGAAGTTAAAGGCCATTGCATATCCTATATTTTTATTGGAATATTATACACTAAATATTCTCTGCTTTAATTTATATGGCATATTGCAAAATAATAGCTCTATTTGTAGCATTATAAACTTAAGTAATTCATATTATATGAATTTTTAATCATTTTGAAGATAAATTTGGGTATAATTCGCCTAATATTTAAGGGGAAGGTACCCTGCTTTGCGTAATGTGCATAAGCAGCTTGTATTATCTCCTTAATTTAAAGGATTATAATGCAAGAAAATGCACAAAACGAACAAACACCGGAAGAACCAAAGATAGAAGAAGAAAAAACTATGACATTTGACGAGTTAGGATTAAAATCTGAACTACTACAGAGCGTAAAATACGCAGGTTTCACTACTCCATCACCTATTCAAGCACAAGCAATCCCAGTTGTTATAGCTGGTCGTGACATGGTTGGTCAAGCACATACAGGTACAGGTAAAACTGCTGCGTTTAGTTTACCAGCTCTACACAACATGAAAATGGATGGTTCCGTTGAAATGTTAGTTATAACACCAACTCGTGAACTTGCAACTCAAGTAAGTGACGAAATTTTTAAGTATGGTAGAAACTTAGGAGCTAAAACTGTAACAGTTTATGGTGGTAGCTCATACAAACGCCAACTAGATCTTATTGCTCGTGGAGCTTCAGTTGTTGTTGCAACACCAGGACGTATGTTAGATATTCTTAAACGCGGAATGGTACCAGATTTTGCTCCAGGAATCGTTGTTCTTGATGAAGCTGATGAGATGCTAGATATGGGATTTTTAGATGATATTAATGAAATATTTTCTTACCTTCCAAGTAACCGTCAAACACTACTTTTCTCAGCGACTATGCCACAGCCTATTAAAACGCTTGCAAGTAGAATTCTTAAAGATCCTGAGTTTATCTCAATCACTAAGGGTGAGACTACAAACGTAGATATTGAACAAGAATACTACGTAATTGACGAGCATGAGAGAGATGACGCTATCATCCGTCTTATGGATTCTGAAGCTAGTACAAAATCAGTTGTATTTTGTAGAACAAAATCTGAAGTAGATAGACTTTCAAACGTTCTAAGTAAAGCGGGTTACTCTTCAAATGGTCTTCATGGAGATATGGAGCAACGTCAACGTGAAAACGTAATCAAGGGTTTCAAAAACAACCAAATAGACGTTCTTGTTGCGACAGACGTTGCTGCTCGTGGTATCCATGTTAGTAACATCTCTCATGTTTTTAACTACCATATTCCATTTGATCCTGAGTCTTATGTTCACCGTATTGGTAGAACAGGTCGCGCGGGCACGAAAGGTAAGGCGATAACTCTTCTTACTCCAATGGAGTTCAAAGAACTACAACGTATCAAACAAAAAGTTGGAACTTCAATGACTCATGCTTTTGTTCCAACTAAAAATGACTTAAGAAGTAATACTGTTGATGCAATGGTTAATAGCATTGAAGAGCAACATATTTATGATGAAGCGCATAAAATCCTTGACCGTCTTAAAGAAGACATAGATGAAGAGCAAATCATGTACAAACTAATCTCTATGATTCTTGACAAACAAGACATCAAAGGTCCAGCTAACATTGGTATTCCTGCTGATAAACTTGATGCGATTTTAGCTCGTGCTGCACAACGCGGTGGTGGAAACAGTCGTGGTCGTGGTGGTAGTCGTGGTGGAAGTGGTGGTGGATACCGTGGAAACAAACCTCGTACAGGTGGTGGTTCAGGTAGTGGAGATAGAAACCGTTCTGGTGGCGGTGGTGGATACAAAGGTAACCGTGAAGGTGGTGCTGATAGAAACTCTTCAGGTGGTGGTGACAGAAATTCTTCAGGTGGTGGCGATAGAAATCGTTCTGGCGGAAGAAGTTCTGGTGGTTACAAAGGTAACAGAGACTAGTTTTAAGCCTATAACACTCTTCTACTCTTTCTCGGGATTCTCCCGAGAATCTTTTTTCTTACACAATCTTTCTAATATCTGCTATAATTGTTAAAAAGGCTCTATTTATGTCAAATATGATTATATATGAAGATGCTTCTTTCTATGTCCAACAAGAAGACAGTGAAATACCTTGGTTGAAAATATTTACTAAAGAACCATACAAAGAGTTGGGTGATATTCCCCTTAGTCTTCGTAAAAAGCTTTGGGAAACTTATGACTTAATAGAATATGAGATGAAACATTATTATAATCCAGACAAGATTAATATGGCCTCTTTTTCCAATATTTTACCTCGCGTTCATATTCATGTAATGGCAAGATTTAAAGAAGATAGTTACTTCCCAAACTCAATGTGGGGAGAAAAGCAGAGAGATTCAAAACTTAAATTACCAGATCAAGATGCTTTTCACAAAAGAGTTTTTAACGCTCTTACGCAAAATCACAATTAAAAAGTTCTGTTAAAAGAATTTATACGAGAGGGGAAAAAGGGACAAGTGCTGAACCCCAAGTAAGGCCACCACCAAATGCATCGAGAAGCATAAGGTCTCCTTTTTGAAGTTTACCATTCTCGTAAATATCATTCATCGCCATTGGTATAGACGCACCTGAAGTATTTCCATATTTTCCAACTGTTAATACAACTTGTTCATCTTTCATTTTTAAGGCATCACCCACAGCTTTAATAATACGATAATTTGCTTGATGTGGTATAAAATGTTTTACAGAGTCACTTTCTATATTATTATCACGCAAAATCTCTTTAACATCTTTTGTAAGCGTACGTACCGCAACTTTAAATGTCTCATTACCCTTCATCTGCATAAAGCAGCTATTTGCTTCTTCGCTTAATGAATCATGTTCTGAACCACTTCCACCATTGGGTGTCATAAGCAAGTCAGCATACGTACCATCAGCACCTGTATGAACATCTATAATTGCTTCTTCTTTATTCTCAGTAGCGCTAATGAGTGCCGCGCCAGCGCCATCACCAAATAAAATACAAGTTCCGCGGTCAGTGTAATCGGTAATCGAAGAAAGTTTTTCAGCACCAATAATAAGTACATTTTTTTTCATACCAGACTCTATAAAAGCTTTTGCGATTGAAAGTATATAAACAAATCCAGTACAAGCGGCACTGATATCAAACGCGGTAATATTTTTGAGTCCAAGCTTTTTACTGATAATAGTAGCAGTTGATGGCATACAAAAATAATCTGGTGAAATAGTCGCGCATATAACCATGTCTATTTCTTCAGGATTTATACCGCTTCTTTGGATAGCTATTTTAGCTGCGTTAGCACCCAAGTCACTAGTAAACTCATTTTCATGTGCAATGTGACGTTCTTTAATACCTGTACGCTTAGTAATCCACTCATCTGAAGTGTCAACCATTTTAGCAAGGTCTTCATTAGTAAGTATCTTCTCTGGTACATAAGCACCTATAGAACGAAAAGCAGCATATGCCATTAAGATTCCTTTTGTTGTAACTCTTCTAGTCTTTTTATTATATGCTCGTTCACACCGGTATCTACATAACTAATAGCCTGATAGATCGCATTTTGGATAGCCTTTGGGTTACTTTTACCGTGACTCACAATAGCACATCCCTTAATTCCAATAAGTGGCGCGCCACCTACTTCCGCATAATCTATCTGCTTTTTAAGAAGTTTAAAAACTTTTCTCATTAAAAGAGCACCCGTAATTGCAATAGGTGATTTTCGAATATAATCTTTTATCAGTTGACTAATAGTCGAAGCAACACCCTCGGTAGTCTTAAGAACTAAATTTCCAATAAATCCATCGCAGGTGATTACATCACAAGATCCATTAAATATATCACCACCTTCAACATTTCCTTTAAAGCCTCTATATCCCTCTAAAAGTTTAAATGCCGCTTTAGTAACTTCATTTCCCTTAGATGACTCTTCGCCATTAGCTAAAAGGCCAATACTTGGATGTTCAATATTTAAAACATCTTCCGCATAACAACCACCCATAACGGCAAATTGTACTAAATGTTCCGGTTTTGAGTCTACATTTGCGCCTACGTCTAACACAACTGAACGGCGTCCAGTTTTTGTTGGCATAAGAGTTACTAGTGCTGGACGTGACACACCTTTAAGACGGCCTAGTCTCAATGTAGCAAGTGTCATAGTCGCTCCACTATGCCCAGCTGAGACAACACCATCAGCTTCACCATTTTTCACAAGATCAACTGCCATGTAAATAGTACTTTGTTTACGTTTAACTGCATCGGTTGCTGCGTCACTCATAGAAATTACATCATCAGTATCTACTATAGAAATCTTATCTCTATAACGTTTTGGTAACAGAGGTAAAATTTCTGATTTTTTCCCTACAAGAATAGGAATGAATTTTTTCTTTTTAAGTGCGGCAATACAGCCCTTAACAATTGGCTCAGGACCAAAGTCCCCGCCCATTGCGTCAATAGCAATTTTAATCATTGACTATTTGTACTCACCCGTAGTTGGGTTAAGGTGATGTGGTAACTTGTAAGTTCCATCTTCACATTTAACTGGTTTTGCTAATGTGATTTTATAGTGAGTTCTTCTCTTCGCTCCACGTGAATGAGAGACTCTTCGTTTAGGTACTGCCATAGTATTAAGTTCCTTTTATTTTAAATTTTAGTTTGAGTGTTTACACTCATTGCAACTGTGATAGTCACTTTTGATAAGTTCCATTTCTGAGTTAAGTAACTCTTCGATATCCGCATTACCATCAAAAGACTCAACAACATCTAATTCGATGTTATCTTCATCTTCATAAATACCATCCGAGATAAAGAATTCTATCTCTTCTTTAACTGGCATTATAAATTCTTCTGCACATACATCACACGATTTTGGGAGTAAACCTTCCAAGTTCGCTTTAAGCAAAATCAATTTGCCTGAATGATACTGTAAATAACCTTTAAAAATTATTTCATTGAACTTTATATCAAAGTCCAATGGAGTTTTATTGACTTTTCTAAGTACAACTTTCATCGGTGTATACTTAAGAAATTTCTCTTTCTGAGAAAAAGAAAGCTATTTCAACAGCTGCATTTTCAACTGAATCGCTTCCGTGAACTGCGTTTGCATCGATATTTTCAGCGAAATCAGCACGGATTGTACCAGCTTCAGCTTCTTTAGGGTTTGTAGCACCCATAAGGTCACGATTAATTTGCATCGCGTTTTCACCTTCTAGCACTGTTACAACAACAGGACCACTGATCATGAAATCAACTAAGTCGTTGAAAAAAGGACGTTCTGCATGAACTGCGTAGAATGCCTCTGCGTCGCCACGAGAAAGTTGCATCTTTCTTGTTGCTGCTAATTTAAGACCATTGCTCTCGAATCTGTCTAAAATTTTACCTATAACACCTTTTGCAACTGCATCTGGCTTAATAATTGATAGTGTTCTTTCCATCAAATCTCCTCTGAAAATATAAATTGTGAGTGGAATTATATCTAAATAAAGATGTTTTTTTGTTTAAAAATAATATTTTGTGATTAATAAAAGTGAAAGTGATTATTTAGCAGGGGTAAAAAGCTAGAATATCAAATGATATTCTAGTTTGAAGAACAAAAAACTATTCTACGATATTTTCTTTGTTATTACGTTGATCTTCAGTAATGTCTTCTCTATGTGATGGACTATCACCGATAGCATCCCAAGTAATACATCCCTCAGTAGGACATGCAGTAGCACATGCTGGTTCATCGTGATGACTTACACACTCTACACATTTGTCACCATATACATAGTAAACATCCTCACCATCTGGATTATCGTCTTCATCTACAATTGCCTCAACAGGACATTCATCTATACAAGCACCACAGTTGATACACGTATCATTAATTATTACTGACATTATTTCTCCTTTATTTTTAATTCTCGTACTATACACTGTAGAGTTTTAAATATAGCTAAAATTCTCTAGCTACAATAAAAATCTATAAAAGTGTTACATTTCCACAAAAGATTAAAGAGATAAGTACTCTTTAATCTCAGCAACTCTGTCTAGTTTTTCCCAAGTAAAACCTTCTTCTTCACGGCCAAAGTGACCATAAGCTGCTGTGTTTCTATATATAGGTTTTAGTAAGTCTAAAGACTTAATAATACCAGCAGGGGATAAATCAAAAAGCTCTTTTACACACTCTTCGATTTTTTCTTCGTCTACTTTACCTGTTCCATGAGTATCTACCATGATAGATACAGGCTGAACAACACCTATTGCGTAAGCAACTTGGATTGTAGCTTTGTCACATGAACCTGAAGCAACAAGATTTTTTGCAACATGACGAGCCGCATAAGCAGCTGAACGATCAACTTTAGTAGGATCTTTTCCACTAAACGCGCCACCACCGTGGGGACAGCTTCCGCCATAAGTATCAACAATTATTTTTCGACCCGTAAGACCGGCATCACCTTGCGGTCCACCGATTACAAACTTACCTGTTGGGTTGATGTGAAAAATAGTATTTTCATCCATCATTTCTGCAGGGATAACATATTTGATTACTTCTTCTATCATATCTTTGTGAATCTGCTCTTGAGCGATTCCATCGTGGTGCTGAGTCGAAATAACAACAGTCTCAACTGCTACTGGCTTGTCATTTACATATCTTACACTTATTTGTGCTTTTCCATCAGGACGAAGATAAGGAACTATTCCCTCTTTTCTTACAAATGCCAAGCGTTGCGTTAAACGGTGCGCCAAGTGAATAGGTAAAGGCATCAATACATCTGTCTCACGACAAGCATATCCGAACATTAATCCTTGATCTCCTGCGCCAATTTCTCCATTTGCTTGGTCAACACCCTGATTAATGTCAGGAGATTGTTCCCCAATTCCGTTTAATACCGCTGCCGCTCTATAATCAAAACCATAAGTTGCATCCGTATAGCCTATCTCTTTAATAACCTGTCTTGCAATTTCTTGCATTGGGGCATAAGCCGTTGTCTTTAGTTCGCCTGCAATTACACAAAAACCATTTGACACAAGTGTCTCACAAGCAACTCGTGCTTGTGGGTCTTTCTCAATAATATAATCCAGAATTGCGTCACTGATTTGATCTGCCATCTTATCAGGGTGCCCTTCTGTTACAGACTCTGAAGTAAATATGTACTCTTTTGTCATCGATTTTCCTTATTGAAGTATAGGCTCTAGTCCTATAAATCGGTGGAAGTATATCTAAGAATTAATTAATAAAATTTGTATTCAAAAAATAAATATTTTCTTTAAGTAATTTCTTTCAATCATGAATCAGAGTAGTATTAATTTACTTTAGTTAGAATGGCATATACAAAATTAAAGGACATAATATATGTTAGTATCAAATCAAGCTCCAGACTTTACAGCAACAACAGTTTTAGGTGACGGTTCAATCGTTGAAGATTTCAAATTATCAGAGAACATGGGAAAGAAAGGTACAGTTTTATTTTTCTATCCACTAGACTTTACATTTGTTTGCCCATCTGAGCTTATCGCTTTTGATCACAGACTTAAAGAGTTTAAAGATCGTGGCGTAGAAGTTATCGGTTGTTCAGTAGATAGCCAATTTTCTCACTTTGCTTGGAGAGAAACTCCAATTAACAAGGGTGGTATTGGCCGTGTTGGTTACCCTCTTGTAGCTGACCTTACAAAACAAATTTCTAAAGATTACGATGTACTTTTCGGTGAAGCAGTTGCTTTACGTGGTTCATTTTTAATTGACGGTAATGGTGTTGTACGTCATTCAGTAGTAAATGATTTACCACTTGGTCGTAACATTGATGAAATGATTCGTATGGTAGATGCAATGCAGTTTACTGACGAGCATGGCGAAGTATGTGCTGCTGGTTGGGTAAAAGGTGACGAAGGTATGAAGGCTACAACTGAAGGTGTTGCTGAGTATCTTGGTAAGCACGAGGGTGACTTATAGTCATTACTCTTCTACCCTAAGAAGTAAGTTATACTTACTTCTTAACTTCTCTATCTAACTATTTTCAAATCACTTCCCTTTTATTTCTTACTTTTATTCCCTACTAAAACGCCACCTAAAACAATTAGTCCTATACCTATAAGCATTAAAGTATCTGGAAAAGCATCACCAAGCATCCACCCAAAACCGATAGCAAAAGGAATATTAGTGTAAGAGATTACACCTATTATACTTAGATTTGTAGCACTATACGCTTTTGTAAGCAACCACTGTGATACAACGGAAATTACACCCATAAAAGTAATGAGCCCCCACACTTTAGGTGAACTCGGATAACTAAACACTGGAAACAAAAAGGAGAGAGACTCTGGCGCATCTACAAAAGGAGCAAGAAGAAAAAACAGTGCTGGTAAAAGTGTTCCTATACCCACGAATGATAAAACGATAACCCTAGCATCATATATATCTTTTATCTTTTTTATAGTCGTGTATGCGGCTGCTGCGAACAATCCACCTAATACTCCCAAGAAATGTTCATACGATATGCTCATTCCCACTGGTTTCACTATTAGCATAACCCCTAAGAAACCTATTAAAAGTGCGACTAGTGTAGTCTTGTTCAGCTTCTCTTTAAGAAGATAGTAAGCTAAAATAGTCACAAATAATGGTGATGTTTTATTTAGAGTTATCGCTTCGCCAAGGGGAATTGTCGCGATTGTATAGAAAAAAAGTATCATTGCGGAAAAACCAAAGACTCCACGAGTTATAAGTAAGTACCACTTCCCACCAGTCAGAGTTGGTGGAGTATGTTTAAGCGCATAAAGGATAAGCCCAACTCCTATAAGATTTCTAAAAAAGACTATTTCCATAGCTGACATATCGTCCGTCAGTATCTTTGAAACTGCTCCATTGAGTGCTGATATAAGAGCACCGAAAAGCATATATAATATGCCTTTGTCTATTGTTTTAAACAAACTGATTCCTT
>CAWUTM010000009.1:0-17205 GCA_963925755.1 uncultured Sulfurimonas sp.
TTCAAAATCCACTTAACAACTCTATTAGCACAATTTCTGTATAATCGCATTATTATTTCTAACTAGGACAAATCTTTGAAAAACATTAGAAACTTCTCTATCATTGCACATATAGACCATGGTAAGAGTACCCTAGCCGACCGTATCATCCAAGAGTGTGGTTCTGTAACTGAACGTGAAATGTCTACTCAGATGATGGACACAATGGACATCGAGCAAGAACGCGGTATTACCATTAAAGCACAATCTGTAAGACTTGACTATGTAAAAGATGGTGAACATTACATTCTAAACCTCATAGACACACCAGGTCATGTTGACTTCTCTTATGAAGTAAGTAAATCTCTCGCTTCATCAGATGGTGCTCTTCTTATAGTAGACGCCGCTCAAGGGGTTGAAGCACAAACAATTGCCAATGTTTATTTAGCACTGGAAAATAACCTTGAGTTAATTCCAGTTATAAATAAAATAGATTTACCAGCTGCCGACCCTATAAAAGTTGCTGAAGAGATTGAGACAAGTATAGGCATAGATGCTACAGACGCTTGTTTAGTTTCAGCAAAAACAGGTGTTGGTATTCGTGAACTTATAGACGCAATTGTAGAACGAGTACCTGCTCCCACTGGAGACCCAAAGGCTACGACAAAAGCTATCATTTATGATTCTTGGTTTGATCAATACCTTGGTGCTCTTGCGCTTGTTCGCGTTTTTGACGGTGAAGTTAAAAAAGGTCAAAATATTAAACTAATGAGTAATGGCGAAGAGCATCATATTTTAGATTTGATGTATCCACACCCTATGAAAAAAATCAAGACCAATGCCATTGGATGTGGTGAGATTGGAATCGTAGTTCTTGGACTTAAAGAAGTTAGCGTTATAAACGTTGGTGACACTATTACTGACGCTAAAAATCCTACGTCTGAGCCTGTTGGAAGATACGAACCAGCTAAACCATTCGTCTTTGCGGGAATATATCCAATAGACACAGATGATTTTGAAAATTTACGTGACGCGCTAGATAAACTAAGACTCAACGATAGTTCTCTATCTTACGAACCGGAGACTTCTTTAGCTCTTGGTTTTGGTTTTCGCGTTGGATTTTTAGGTATGCTTCATATGGAAGTTGTAAAAGAGAGACTTGAGCGTGAGTTTAACCTTGACCTTATAGCTTCCGCGCCATCGGTTATATATGAAGTTTATCTTAACAATGGTGATAAAATCAACGTTCATAATCCTTCAGAACTTCCAGAAGTAAATCGCATAGATAGAATCGAAGAACCCTATGTAAGAGCAACGGTTATTACCCCTGCTGAGTACCTTGGAAATATCATAACTCTTTTAATAAACAAACGCGGTACTCAGTCTAAAATGACTTATCTTAATGAGGATAGAGTTATGCTTGAGTATGAAGTACCAATGAACGAAATAGTGGTCGATTTTTATGATACATTAAAGTCAATCTCTAAAGGTTACGCTTCATTTGATTATGAGCCTATCGATTTTAGAGTTGGCGACCTTGTTAAGCTAGACATAAAAGTATCTGGAGAAGCCGTAGATGCGCTAAGTATCGTTGTTCCACGTAATCAAGCGCTTTCACGTGGTCGTATTTTAGTTAAAAATATGAAAGAGATAATCCCTCGTCAACTTTTTGAAGTAGCCGTTCAAGCTTCTTTAGGTTCTCAAATTATCGCTCGTGAAACTGTAAAGTCTATGGGTAAAAATGTTACCGCTAAATGTTACGGTGGAGATATCACTCGTAAACGTAAACTACTTGAAAAACAAAAAGCTGGTAAAAAGCGCATGAAGTCCATAGGAAAAGTTCAACTTCCAAGTGAAGCCTTTATGTCTGTTCTTAAAATGGACTAAACAAAGTATGAAATGCTTAATGTGTGAGAATCTTACTTTCTCACATATTTGCAACTCATGTCAAAAACTCTTTTTAACCCCTTCTCTCTACAAAAGAAAACTCCCAAATGGCATAGAAGTCATATCATTTTATAAGTACGACGAAATCAAATCACTCCTCCACACGAAACATACAGACTTGGGCTTTTATATCTATAAGATTCTGACAAAAAATAGTCTCAAAAAATTTGCCATCTCTTTTAATATGCCTGAGATTATTGCTGCTATCCCCATTGATGATATAGTTGAAGATTCATATTCTCATACTGCAGTTCTGTGCAAAAGTCTCAAGTCAAAAAGTATTAAGCCTTTGTATAGAAAACTCAGAGCGAGAAATAAACTCTCATACTCAGGTCAAAGTAGAGAGTTTCGACTTAAAAATCCAAGAGACTTCCAGCTCCTAAACTTTTCACAAAAGAGTGTTATACTAGTTGATGACATTATTACTACTGGCTCTACTCTCAGTGAGGCTATCACCGTAATGACAAAAGCCAATAAAGAAGTATTATTTTGTTTAACTCTTTGTGATGTCTCTATTAATTAGTTTAAAAAAATCCTTTTAAAAACTTTCCAAGCTCTTTTTTTATCACCTTAGTCGCTTCTTTCCTTATTAGTTCATCTGCACTAATTTTCACATTTGGCTTATTTATATCACCTTTTAGATTTACATCTAGCTTATTTCCATTCGCATTTATCTCTATTTCTGAGTCTATTAAACTCTTTTTAGAGTCTATTTTCGTACCTTTACTGATAATGGATGATCTGTTTGAATGCAAAGAAAGAGAAGCAAGTATCTGATCTGTGTCTATGACCGCGTTTACATCTCCGGTGAATTTTTCTTTATATACATCTGTCTGAGCATATTTTTTTAGTAAGTTAAAGGCTTCATTTTCGGTGAACCTACCTTTTAAAAGTTTTCCCTCAAACAAGCCTTTTTTACTTTCTAAGTTATAATCCACTACAGCATTGAGTCTTGCGTCAAATATTTTTGGATATTTTAAAATTGTAAGTATATCAATACTCTTCATATTACTTATCTTTGCGTCGAAGTCGCTGTTGTGAAGCGTCGCATTAAGTTTTCCACCTGCTACATAACTCTCTATGCTCAAATCCAAATCTTCTGACTTTTTGACTTCTCCCCGTGCCTTTAGACTACCTAAGAGATGCCTTTGCGATATAAAGTATAATCTATCTAAGTCATGAATATTCACTTCATAATCACTTATCAAAGATTCTTCTTTCAAGTCATAATGAAATTTCTTTACATCCAAGTTTACTAAGTTTGAGTTCAAATCTAAAGATGTGTCAATAAAATTTCCATCTAATATACTATGTGTGCTAAGATTGAAATTTGTATACGCCATTGTTGAGTTAAATTCATAAGCTTTAGAAATAAACTTAGAATTGAGTAGCCCCTTAGAAATCTTTGTATCTATATACCCGCTAAACAAACCATCCTTTAAATTGCTTATCTTAACTACCACATCCAACTCTCCATCACTATAGGGAGGCTGTTGTAGTATGACTAAAGCCTCTTTTATCTTCAGTGATTTGATGTTAAGCGCTATGTTTTTAGCTTCAAACGCGACTAATTCCAGCTTAAAGCTACTCTTTGATGATGATATGTCACTTTTCCCTTCTACTATTAAAAGAGTACTATCTCCTGATGCGGTTCCTATTAAATGTAAAGGGGTATCTATCTCTTCTTTAAAGAGTTCTTTTAGACTTTTAACGTCATTTAAATCTACATTATAGTTCATATCAAGTGAGCGATTCCATAGAGAGTAATCACCCTTCATAGTAATAATATTCTTTGGATTCAACTCTAAAATAAATTTAAAATCATGAATATTCAAACTAAAAGTTGTAAATTCACTATTGAGATTTGTACTTTTGTGAATCTCCTTTTCTATAATCTGTTTTAAAACGCCATTTCCCATGGATGTAAACAATAGTATATATATGCCCACTAGAGCAGTCGTTATGATCGCTAAAAACCAATAAAATATTTTCATAAAATTCTCCTGTATAACATTATACAAACCCTAGATTATATATAACTAAAAGATTAAAATTTATACTTGATAGCATAAGACTAAACTTAACTGCGAAAATTAACTCATGTACTACTTGACATTGTTACACTCAATATGTATAATGGTGCTATCTTATGAATAAGGAGCTTTTAACAATTATGTCTAAAGAAGAAATACAAGATGAAAACCTCGTAAATGAGGAAGAAATATTAGTAGAAGAAGATACTCAAGAGATTGAATCTCCAATGAGTGAGCTTGAACTTGTAGAAGCGGAACTTGCTGAGTATAAAGATAAATATGCTCGCGTTCATGCAGACTTTGATAATATCAAAAAAAGATTAGAGCGAGAAAAGTATACGGCAGTTGAATATGCAAATGAAAAATTTGCAAAAGATATGATACCTGTACTTGATGCTCTTGATGGTGCAATGAAATCATCTCAAGGTGAAGCGGAGAAAGCTGAACTTTTTGATAAACTCAAAGAGGGTATAGAGCTTACGCACAAGTCATTTCTAACTCAGTTAGAAAAACATGGAGTATCTCTTGTGTCTCATGATGAGCCATTTGATCCAAATATTCACAATGCCATTCAGGCGGTAGATAGTGAAGATGTTGAGAGTGGACAAATAGTTCAAACTTTTCAAACTGGATACAAGTATAAAAGTCGCCCTCTAAGAGAAGCGATGGTAGTCGTAGCGAACTAGTTTCGTAACTAAAAAACAAGGACTAAAGTCCAGTGCGACAAACTACTAAATAGTTTGTGTATAAATAAAATTTAAGGAAATATAATGTCAAAAGTAATAGGTATAGATTTAGGAACAACAAATTCATGTGTAGCGGTTTATGAGGGTGGTGAAGCGAAAATCATCCCAAACGCGGAGGGTAAAAACACTACTCCTTCAGTAGTGGCTTTTACTGATAAAGGTGACGTTCTAATTGGTGATCCAGCTAAACGTCAAGCAATTACAAATCCTGAAAAGACTATCTCTTCTATTAAGAGAATTATGGGTCTTATGATGAACGAAGAGAATGCAAAAGCTGCTCACGATAAAGTAACTTATAATATCGTAGATAAGGATGGTGCTGCTTGTGTTGACGTTGCTGGTAAAGTATACACTCCACAAGAAATTTCTGCAAAGATTCTTACTAAACTAAAAGAAGACGCAGAAGCTTACATAGGTTCAACTGTAACTGATGCAGTTATTACTGTTCCTGCATACTTCAATGATGCACAACGTAAAGCTACAAAAGATGCTGGTACTATTGCTGGATTAAATGTTCTTCGTATTATTAACGAGCCAACTGCTTCCGCTCTTGCTTATGGTTTAGAGTCTAAATCTGAAGAAAATGTACTTGTTTATGACCTTGGTGGTGGAACATTTGATGTTACTGTTTTAGAGATTTCTGATGGTACTTTCGAAGTTCTATCAACTGATGGTAACGCATTCCTTGGTGGTGACGATTTTGATAATAAAATTGTTGATTACTTAAGTTCTGAATTCAAAGCGTCTCACGGTATTGAACTTAAAAATGACAAAATGGCTCTTCAGCGTTTAAAAGATTCTGCTGAAAACGCTAAAAAAGAGCTTTCAAGTTCAACTGAAACTGAAATCAACTTGCCATTTATCACTATGACGGAAGCTGGACCACAGCATTTAGTTGTAAAACTTACTCGTGCTAAATTTGAAGGTATGATTGCAACTCTTATTGACGAGACAATTGAGCATATTAAAGTAGCTATGAAAGAATCTGGTTTAGAAAACAGTGATATCAAAGAAATCATCATGGTTGGTGGTTCAACTCGTGTTCCAGCTGCTCAAGAAGCTGTTTCTAAATACTTCGGTGGTAAAACTTTAAATAAAGGTGTTAACCCTGATGAAGTTGTTGCTGCCGGTGCTGCTATTCAAGGTGGTGTTTTACGTGGAGACGTTAAAGACGTACTTCTTCTTGATGTTACGCCTCTTTCACTTGGAATTGAGACTCTTGGTGGTGTTATGACTAAGATTATTGAAAAAGGAACTACGATTCCTGTTAAAAAGTCTCAAGTTTTCTCAACTGCTGAAGATAATCAACCAGCTGTTTCTATCAGCGTTGGCCAAGGTGAGCGTGAGTTTGCTAAAGACAACAAATCACTTGGTCTTTTTGAGCTTGGCGATATTGCCGCAGCACCACGTGGAGTACCTCAAATCGAAGTTACATTTGACATTGACGCGAACGGTATATTAACTGTTAGCTCAACTGATAAAGGAACTGGTAAATCTCAGTCAATCACAATTTCTGGATCATCTGGACTAAGTGAAGAAGAGATTAATAAAATGGTTCAAGACGCTGAAGAAAACAAAGCTGCTGATGGCGAAAGAAAAGAATTAGTAGATCTAAGAAATCAAGCAGACGCTCTTATAGCTCAAACTGAAAAATCAATTGAAGAAATGGGTGATAAATTAGAAGCAGAAGAAAAAGTTAAAATTGAAACTGCTGCAACAGAACTAAAAGATACACTTAAAGATGAGTCTGCGACAAAAGAGACAATCGAAGAAAAAGTAAAAGCATTAACTGAAGCTGCTCACAAAATGGCTGAAGAAATGTACAAAAAAGAACAAGATCCAGCAGCTGCGGAAGCGGATGCTAAGAAAAAGAAAGATGACGAAGACGTTATCGATGCAGAGATAGAGTAGAAATACTCTGCTCGTCATCCCTCAATATATCTCCCAAATAAATACCTAATTTCATAAACCACTTCTTCACAAAATCACTTTTTTCCTATATACTGACACCTAAATTATTAGGAATTCATTATGAAAAAAAAGATTCTATCATTTATAAAAGAAATAATACTCTTTGTATTCATTCTTACAATAGCCGCTAACTTACTTAGTTTATACAAAAGTACTGACTTAAATCCTGCATACATAGACTTAAATGCAACAAGACTCATTGATGACAGTCAGTATGTCTCTAATGTCAATAAGCCTGTTCTTATTCATATATGGGCCTCATGGTGTCCTATTTGTAAACTAGAGGCACAAAATATTAATAAACTCTCTCAATATTATGAGGTCGTTACCATTGCAGTAAATTCAGGCTCCAATAATGATATAAAAGATTATATGTTAGATAATCAATTAAACTACAAAGTTATTAATGATAGTTCAGGGTTATTGGCAAAAAAGCTTAATATAGCGGCTTATCCTACAACGTTTATATATGATAAACAGAGAAAAATAGTCTTTAGTGAAGTGGGTTATACAAGTACGGTTGGATTATTTTTACGAATGTTTTGGAGTAGTATTTAAAAAAGATAATTCATATATACAAGAGAAAATATTCTCTCTTGTAACATGAAGAAGAAAAGCCTTAGTCTGTAATTTTTACAGCATAAGCCTTGTCTGAAAGTGGAACCCACGGACGTTTAATATGTTGTGGACGACGTAGTTTATCACTAGAGTTAAGAGGACGAGTTAATATATCTCTCCAACCTTGATAAATTTTAAAGTTATTTTCATAGTTAACATAAATGTCACCAATTTTATCACCAGCTTCAGCAGCTGATAAAATAACTTTCTGGTGCCAACAATGCATACCAGAAATTGGGTCTGGATGAGCTGCGGCAACAGCATTTTGCCATGAACCACTTAGTCCATCCCACCAGATATTACCAGAGTCTCTGTTATAGTCAGCGAATCTTTCAGTATGGAAAGGTTTAATACCCTCTACATATGTAAGTTTACCTTCTTTACCATCCATCTGTAATTCAGCAGTTGGAACACCAAAGCTGTTAATACCACTAGTACCATTATAATTTTCAATCTTAATCTGTCCACCCTCTTTTCCTGCATTTTCAGGAGAGTGAGCCATAAATTTAGGATCATTCATATTTCTAGTAACTGGTTGAGAATCAACTTTACCATCAGTAACACCATTAGGAATTGAAACTGAGTTAACAAGTTTCCAACGTCCACCGTGGTGAGAACAAGCAAGAGTTCCTGGAAGAACACCCTCAGTTGGAACAGCCATAGCTACAAAGTAACCAGAGTCTAAACCTGTAATACTATCTGTAATATTTACACGAATTGCATCACCACGTTTAAAGCCTTGCTTCTTAGCATCTGGAGTTGAAATCCAAATTGGATCGTGATTTTGTGAAATCTCCATAAGGTGCTTCGAGTTCGCAGAACGAGTATGAATATTATATGGTAAACGGAATACCGTATTAAGAGCGTACGAGTTCTCTTCTTCCATATACATATGATTTACATGAGATACAATCTCTTTCATCTCTTTTTTCTCTTCATCATTTCTTGGATAGAAAGGAATAGAGTATTCTGGCCACTTCCAGTCGTCAGCTAACCACTCACAGAAGAAGTCAAGTTTTTTGTCTAATGTCGCAAAACCTTCCATTTTAACACCATCAATTTCAATACCGATAGACGTCTCTTTACCATGGCTTTTAGCAGTCATTACACCCGTGCGCTTATCAGTATGAACATGTTTCTTGTCATATTTATGACCATGAGAAATAAAATTCTTACCATCATCTTTGATTTCACGTTCTTGTGGAGAATAAATTTTATTCTCTTCTAACCATGCCCCGTGATCTCTCATATACTCATATACAGGATATTCCGCATCTTTATATCTAGCATCAGTTGTAGCAAGTTCTTTAAGATTTGGTAAGTTGTCACCAAACGCAGCGTCATACCACTCAGAAATTGTAACAGGATGACCAGGATTCTTTTTAGATTCCCACATAGACTTAATAGTTTTAGTTTTTGAACCATCAAGGAATATCTCACCTTTAGGGTCAATATAATTAACACACATGTCAAACCAAAACTCATTCTCTTCCCAAACTTCACCAAGACCAGCTTTAATATGTGCTTCAAGAGTTGCACGGTTAGGATTCTTAGGTTTCCATCCAGATTTTTCTAAAGCAACACGCATTACGGGTTGACGGAAAGATGTCCAACGAGCAGGCATAGTAGCTTCAGAATGTTGATCATGTCTTTCACCTGCTAAACCAACAGGAAGAACATAGTCAACATACCAGTTAGTCTCACTCCATGTAGGAGAAAGATTAAATGTAAGTTCCATTTTTGATTCATCTTTAATCGTATCAATCCATCTGAAACCATCAGGATTAATCCAAACTGGATTGTACATACGTGGAATCCAAACTGAAAGTTTTTTAGGTACATTAAGACCTTTTTTATTCCACTTATCTTGCCACTCTTCATCAGCTAAAAGGTGAGGAAGTAAGTATGACATTTCATATGTAGATAGAGGCCATTCTGGCGGCCATGATAGTTCATTATATACGTCAATCTTAGGAACGTCTGCTCCACGCTTACCTTGACCTACAGTTGAACTACCACCTTTACCAGCAACAGAAATAACGTGCCAGTGGTGGAAGAATGTTCCACCTTCTGGTCCGATAGCACCACGCATACCTAATGCTAGAAAACCAGTACGACCACTCGTCCAACCACCAAGGTTACCAGCAGCAGAAGCACGCCAGAAGTATGATGAAATAGAAGTGTCAGCCCAAATGAACATGTCATAAAGTTCTTCTATTTTATATGCTGGAACATGTGTTTCTTTAACAGCATATTCTAATGTATAAGGAGCATATAACTCTTTAAGCATAGCCATGAAGTCTTCAAAAGTATTGTTCTCTGGAACTTTAGAGATATAACCTTTTTCTACCATAAACTTCAGGTAGTCAGTGTTATCCATCATAACTTCCCAGTTGAACCACTTTTTAACAAAAGTTTTATTCACTTTATCTTCATTTAGCATACGCTGAACTAGATAAAGGTATAAAGTAGGTTCCGTACCTGGCCAACAAGCAATCCATAAGTCCGCCATACCAGCAGAGTTAGACATACGCGGATCCATAACAACTAGTTTAGCGCCTTTAGCTCTTGCATCAGCGATATGTCCAGCAGCTTGTTGGAAATAATGACCAGCATCAGCAGCATGTGAAGAGTTAAGGAAAATTAACTTCGCATTAGCCCAATCCGGTGAACTTCTATCATCGTTTGCCCATTGAATAGTCGGAGTACGACCACCTGAAGAACAGATGTTTGTATGAGAGTTAAAACAATCTTGACCAAGAGTTTGCCATACTTTACCAGTAAAACCATTCTCATTTGGACGACCAACATGGAACATACAAGACTTTTTAGATAACTCATCATCGCCTTTAATAGCGTCATGCATTTTGTTACCAATAGTAGTCATAGCTTCGTCCCAAGTAGTACGAATCCACTTACCTTCACCACGAGCAGAACCCGGAGCACGTTTAAGTGGGAATGCTATACGATCTGGATCGTACATTTGACTTTGAGTTGCGTAACCTTTTGCACAGTTTCTACCACGAGAACCTGCATGAAGCGGGTTACCCATATATTTTTTAACTGTAAAAGTTTTCTTATCAATCCAAGCTGTTAAACCACAAGAAGCTTCACAGTTTGAACATGCTGTAGGAACGATAGTATAATCGTTAACTTCAATTCCATCTGGGTTAGATTCGCTTCTAACACCTTTACGTTCAAGACCACCACGTTTCCAGTCGTCTCCATCTAATTCTTTAAAATCTGCCCATTCTTCCATTGGAGGATAAAATGATAATGAGTCTGGAGTATCAGTAAACTTACTCTCTTCAATAGACTCAGCCATAGCGTCAGCTGTGAATACACCTTTAGCAATAGCAGCACCAGCAACACTAAATGCGGCACCTTTTAGAAATGTTCTTCTACTTTGTAAATACATTTATAGTTCTCCCTAACTCATTGGTAATAATTGTGGAATGATTAGCCAAACGTGTTTCACGATTGCTAAACCCACTAACGCTAATATAGCGGCAAGTTTTAAAATTGATTCAGATTTACTAGCACGACTTAAAACAATAAGTAGCATTGGTAAAATAAAAGCAATCCATTGACCTAACCAGAATGCAACCGTCCATTCTCCGTCGCCTTTTACATACTCTAGTATTGCTGCAACTTCTTCAGCTTTCATTGGGCCAAAGATATACTCTGACATATAAATAATAAATGCCATGAAAGCACTTAATCCAAGAATAACGCCTAAAGATTTTTTTGCTTCATAAGAAAGTTTATTTCCGCCTAGTAAAATCATAGCTGCAGAACCAGAAAGAGTAGCTGCTAAAATCATTTGTGCAGACTCTGTTGGCATTTGCCATAGTTCACGTGCTGTACACTGAGCCATAAGAGCTGCAGTATAAAGAGTCACTGGAATAGCTAAAATAGCAGTCCAAAGAAGTACTTTGTCATATGTCTCATCATTTTTCTTCCAAGCTAGAAACACTAAAAGTGTTAAAAGACCCAAGAAAGCCGATGCCATAAAAGAACCAATTGTAATAGCTGATGTCCAATGTGGGTGAAAGAAAATATGCCACATTCTAAATGGTTGATGTAAATCCGCTAATGTAAACAATAAGAAAATATTGATAAACACAAAGGCAGTAATAGCAATTGGCAATCTTAACTTACTTACTGAATTAGGATGTGTTCTTTGAAGTATGAAAAGCATAAAAATTACACCTGTACCAATACTTTTTGCCCACATATTAACTGTAACTAACCAAGGCCAAACGATACCTGGAATTGCTACGTCTAAAGTTACTACAGCATTTGTAGCTGCTAAAATCTCATGTGCTGCCATTAGTGGTGCCCTCCTACAGGAAGTGTCGTGATTTTACCAAATAGTGAATCACCATCAATTCTATGTGAAGCTAGAGGGTTAAGACTAACATTTCCACCACCTACATAGTAGTGATGAGGGTTAGTTCCCTTCTCAGGTTTACGAACTTGCACATTAGATTGATTACTCTGAATATACTTAGATATATTTGATTTTGCATCATCTAAGTCACCAAAAATATTTGCTTCAACTGGACATGCTACAACACAGGCTGGCATCATTGAAGAAGCGATACGGTGCGCACAATATGTACATTTATCAGCAGTTTGTGTTTGAGGATCTATGTAAATAGCGCCGTAAGGACAAGCCATAACACAACCAGCACAACCGATACAACGTTCTTTATCAATATTTACAATACCATTATCAAGATAATGTAGTGCGGAAACTGGACAAATTCTCTCACAAGGAGCATTCTCACAGTGATTACATCTTAAAGGCGTAAATGTTCTCTTTGTCTCTGGGAAAGTTCCTACATCAACGTACTTAACACGAAGTCTCCATGTACTAAGTGGAACTTCATTCTCCACTTTACATGCGATCTCACAACCTTTACAACCCATACATAGGTGTAAATCAACTAGGAAACCTAATTGCATATATTCTCCTTTTTGCCTTTTAGGGCTTTTTTTAAGATTCATAACTTTAACTAATTAACATCAAAAGAAGCACTTATATACTCAATAGAAGGCTTTTTTTACTATTACCATACTATCTAAGTATTCTTAAATAGTTTATAAAAATCTTATTTATTTATGGTTAATTTTATATCACTGTGTAAATTTAGGAGAGAGGGTGTAAGAGTTATTTTAATCTAACTCTCACGGATTGTTCATGAGCTGTTAAACCCTCTGTATTTGCGATAAGAGCGCATTCTTCGCCAATCTCGTTAATCGCTTGTGAGCTAAACGAAATAATAGAAGTTTTTTTCATAAAATTCTCAACTCCGAGTGGAGAATAAAATTTTGCAGTCCCACCTGTAGGGAGTGTATGATTTGGTCCAGCAACATAATCACCTATTGCTTCGGGAGTGTTATGCCCTAAAAAGATTGCGCCCGCATGTTTAATAAAAGGTAGTAATTCAAAAGGCGATAAAGTAGCTACTTCTAGGTGTTCGGGAGCAATCTCATTCATTAATTTTATTGCTTCTTCCATATCTTGCGTGACAATGATTGCACCACGTTCTTCAATGGATTTTCTAGCTATCTCTTGACGAGGAAGTTTCACCAACCAATTTTCAAGTTCAATCTTAACGGCATCCGCTAATTTTTGAGAAGGAGTAATTAAAATCGAGCTTGCCATTTCATCATGCTCTGCTTGAGATAATAAATCTATTGCTAAATGGTTTGCGTTTGCACTATCATCCGCTAAAATTCCTATTTCACTAGGACCTGCGATCATATCAATATTAACATCGCCAAAAACCATTTTTTTAGCTGTTGCGACAAAAATATTTCCAGGTCCAGTTATTACGTCAACCTTAGGTATTGTCTCTGTACCATATGCCATAGCCGCAATTGCACTTGCTCCACCAACTTTATAAACCTGATCTACACCACACAAGTGACAAGCTGCAAGAAGAAGTTCATTTGGTTCATTGTCTGGAGTTGGTGTACATATAACAATTTCTTCAACTCCCGCAACTTGGGCAGGAATAACATTCATCAAAAGTGAAGATGGATATGCTGCTTTCCCGCCTGGTATATAGAGCCCTGCACTATCAACAGCTGTCACTTTTTGACCCAGAATAGTTCCGTTATCTTCTGTGTCAAACCATGATTTTGGCTTTTGTTTTTCATGATATTTTTTAATTCTATCATATGCTAGGTGCAGTGCTGACTTTAGTTTTTCGTCTATATTATTATATGCGCTCTCCATCGACTCTGTTGATATTTTTAAATCTTCATCAGAAGATGGAGTCCAGTTGTCAAACTTTGCTATATGAGATTTTAAAGCACTGTTTTTATCTGTTCTGATTTCATTAATCATGCCACCAACGATAGAACTAACATTTGCAATATCCATCGTTCCACGACCTAATAATTCTTTAAATCTTTCATTAAATTTTGTATCTTTTGTATTTATGAACATCATTTTGTATTTACTCCCTTATTTATTTTATCAAACTCTATTTTAACGATAGCTAGTCCTTTTAAAAACATTGTTTTATCAATAGCACCCATTAATGGTCTATACATTGCTTTTCCATCAGGCTTCAAGAACCATATCGCTGGTGTTCCTGGACTCCACAACTCTTGTGGTATAAAATCATTTTCATCACTATATGCGACAACAGAAATGAAGTCCTTATTAAGCGACTCTATAACCACATTATCAGAAAAGGTTGTTTTCTCTAAAATTACACAGTATTTACAAGTATGTCGAGAAGATACAAACATTATTACTTTATTCTCTTTTTTTGCCTGTGTAATTGCTGAATCAAAGTCTTTTGCCCATTGTATTTCATTTGACATTGCTAATGAACCATAAAATAAAACAATAAATATAAGTAACTTAAGCATATTTTTTCACCTTTTTTAATATCTCTTTTGAACACTCTTGTTCTGTTTTGTGAGTCACATCAACAATAATATCAGCTAATTTTTTATACTCTGGTAGTCTTTCGTTATAAAGCTTTTCCGCCATTTTCAAGTCAGCTAGAAGTGGGCGTTTTTTTAGCTTTTTCTTCGCGTTTGGATGCTCTTCTATGCGTTTAATAATCTCTTTAAATGGTGAGTCTAGTAGAACTATTATACCAATTTTATTAAGGTTTTTCTGTTTGTAAAACCCTCCACCCGTTGAAATCAATGTATTATCTACACTTTTTTCGAGCCAAAGAGCAACATTTTTTTCTAACTCTCGGAAGTATGTTTCACCATTCTCATCAAAAATATTTTTTATCTTTTTATTTTCCATACTCTCTATTAAATCATCAGTATCCATCGCGATATAGCTAGAATTTTTTACTACTTCTCTGGCTACGCTTCCTTTACCAACACCCATAAAACCAATTAATACAATATTTGACATAAATTATTTTACCTTAGCATACGAATATAAAAATCATTATGACATTATATATAAAAATAATAATTTTCAATTGAAGTACCATGAATTCAACCAAAATTTAACAACTAAGGGTATAATATCTTCTTTTAAAACAAACTATATAAATAGGTTCATTATGAAAAACAAAAAATTTATAACTTTCGGCTTTATTTCAATGGGGTTATCATTCAGTCTTCTTCTGAATTCAAGCCTTTTCGCACAAGCTGCACAAGAGAACAATGAGACTTCAAGACTTCAATCTCTAGCAAAATTTACAAAAGTAATCAGTATCGTAGAACAATACAATGTTGATGATGTAAATATTGAAGAGCTTATGGATAAAGCCCTAGATGGAATGATGAAAAATCTTGACGCACATTCTAACTACTTAACAACACAAGACTATAAACGCCTCAAGGTACAAACTGCTGGTGAATTTGGTGGCCTAGGTATCACAGTAGGCATGAAAAATGGCGCGCTCACAGTCATAGCTCCAATAGATGGAACTCCCGCCGACAAGGCTGGTCTAAAGTCTGGAGATATCATTCTCAAAATAAATGCAATGTCAACCATTGGAATGACTATTGATGAAGCTGTTTCACTTATGAGAGGTAAGGTTGGCGCGCCGATCAATGTGACAATTGTAAGAGAAGGTGAACTAAAGCCTATTCTAGTTCATATAATAAGGGGTATTATCACAATAGAGTCTGTTCATTCAAAAACTATATCTGATGACACTCTATATATTAGGGTGGCAAGCTTCGATCAAAAAGTTGCTGCTGATGTAAAAAAAGAATTCCAAAAGAAGAAAAAGAGTACTAAGGGAATTATTTTAGATTTAAGAAATAATCCAGGGGGACTACTAGATCAAGCTGTAGAACTTGTTGATCTTTTTATTAGCAGTGGAGATATAGTTTCTCAAAAAGGGCGTAATGCAAGTGATGACAAGATCTACTCTGCTAGCTATACAAGTACAATGACTGATGTCCCGCTAGTTGTGTTAATTAATGGAGGAAGTGCTAGTGCTTCTGAAATTGTAAGTGGTGCGCTTCAAGATCACAAACGTGCGATTTTAGTCGGAGAAAATACTTTTGGAAAGGGAAGCGTACAAGTGGTACTTCCCATAACGGATGATGAAGCGATAAAACTAACAATAGCAAGGTACTATCTCCCAAGTGGACGGACTATACAAGCCGTTGGAGTTAAACCTGATATTATCGTAGCCCCAGGAGAGGTAAAAACACTGAAAAATGAATTTGCCATCAAAGAGGCTGATCTCAAAAAACACCTTACTCAAGAGCTAGAAAAAGTTGATGGTAAAAAACAAAAAACTAAAGAAGATAAAGATACAAATAAAGATATAATTACACCAGAAATGTTGAACAAAGATATTCAACTAAAGTCTGCTGTTGATATACTCAAAGCGTTAATCATAACACAAGGAAAATAGGAAGCATGGAAAAAAGAGAATTACTTTACGAAGGAAAAGCAAAAAGACTTTTTCTCACAGATGATGAAAATCTTGTAATTTCAGAATTTAAAGATGATCTGACTGCGTTTAATGGTGAAAAGAAATCAAGTGAAGCGGGTAAAGGTGCGCTTAACAATAAAATTTCTACAGAACTTTTTAAACTTTTAGAAGCGAATGGTATCCAGACTCACTTTGTTGAAATGCTTGATGATAATCATATGCTTCATACTAAAGTTAATGTTATTCTTATAGAAGTGATTGTTCGTAACATTGCAACTGGTTCTCTTTCACGTAACCTTGGTATAAAAGATGGAAAAATCCTTCCTTTTACTCTTGTTGAGTTTGATTATAAAAATGATGACCTAGGTGATCCAAAACTTAATGACCAACATGCTCTTATATTAGAGCTTGTTGAGCACCAGGATGAGCTTGATAAGCTTCGCCGTATGGCTCGTCAAGTAAATGATATTCTAAAGCCTTACTTTGCAGATAAAGGCCTTAAACTTGTAGATTTTAAACTCGAGTTTGGTAAAGATGTACATGGAAATATTATTTTAATTGATGAGATTTCACCTGACAACTGTCGTTTTTGGGACATTAAGTCTGGAGAAAAAATGGATAAAGATAGATTTAGACAGGGTCTTGGTGGATTAACAGTAGCTTACGAGCAAGTATTAAATAGAATTTTAGGAAAATAAAAAATGACAACAGCAATAGTAAATATATATCTCAAAGCAGGCGTTTTAGACTCTCAAGGTAAAGCAGTGCATCATGCGCTAGACTCTCTGCACTTTAAAGGTGTAGAAGATGTTCGCGCGGGAAAACAAATAGTTGTAAAACTAGCAACTGATGACAAAACTATAGCTATGGCTGAAGTAGAAAAAATGTGTGAAGAAATTCTAGCGAACACGGTAATTGAAGACTACAAGATAGAGCTAATCTAATGAAAGTAACAATACTTCAATTTCCTGGTACAAACTGTGAATATGACACAGAACATGCCTTTAAAGAATTAGGGGC
>CAWUTM010000010.1:0-5268 GCA_963925755.1 uncultured Sulfurimonas sp.
AAAGAAGCAGTGGCGGGAATACTTTTAACTGACGAGATAGACAATGAACTTTTAGATATTTTCGAGCAATTTGAACCTTTCGGTGAAGCGAATCATCGTCCCATGTTTTTACTCCAAAACGCGGAGATAGTAAACATAAAACTTATGGGAGCGGATAAGTCTCATTCCAGAATAGAAGTAAGACAATATCCCCATCAAACAAAGACTATTGAGCTCATCGCGTTTAGAATTGCATTTGAGATGACGCCTAGTAAAACAATATCTTGCTCCTACAGTGTGGTTAAGAATGAATTTAACGGAAGGGTAAACCCTCAACTTCTTGTAAATAAAATATATTAATCATTTTTTCTATATAATGGATAATAATTATTTTTAAGGAAACTACATGGATAAGAAATTAGATATGAAAAATACTCTCTCTCGTCGTGAAGCCATTAAACTTATGGGTATTTCCCCTATTGCAGCGTCAGTTCTTGCTTCAACAGCAGGCAGTTCAATAGCTGAGGCAAGTGAAGTAACAGGTAAAGTTATCATTGTTGGTGGTGGAGCAGGAGCTATTATGGCGCTTTCTCGTATTAAAAGCGCTATTAAAAATCCAGATATTACTATTATCGCACCAAATGAAGTACATCTTTACCAACCTGGTCAAATATTTATTGGCGCGGGTGAAATGCAGATGGAGGATATAGTTCTTGACAACAATGACTATATTGACAAAGATGAAGTGACTTGGATAAAAGACACAGTTGTAGTTTTTGATGCTGATAATAACTCCCTTACAACAAGAGGTGGTGAAACTCTTACATATGACTATCTTGTAGTAGCTACCGGTATAGAATATCATTACGAAGCAATTGGTGGGTTAACAAAAGAAGATATCGGTACTAATGGAATCAGTAGTGTCTATCTTAATGACCTCGAGAAAGGAACTGCTCGTGGTGCTACAACTATGTGGACATGGTTTAACGAACTCAAAGAGATGGCAAAAACTAAGAAACCAAAAGTCATATATACACTTCCAAATACTCCAATAAAGTGTGGTGGCGCGCCTCAGAAAATACTTTACCTAAGCGCTGATTATTTAAAGCAAGATGGACTAAGCGCTGATTATAATTTTGTATCAAGCAATGCAAAACTTTTTTCTCTGCCTAAAATAGATAAGGCCTTATATGATGTACAAAAGCGGTATGACACCATCACAAATAAACTCCAGCATCATCTTCAGTCTATAGATGTCAAAGCAAAAAGAGCGACTTTCGTGCATGCTTACGAAAAAGACGTATATGATGAAGATTTTGACACTACCCAAAAAATTGGATTTTCAGATACGGTTGTAATGGACTATGATTTTATCCATCTCGTTCCTCCAATGAGTCCTGTTAAAGCTCTAATGGACTCCAAACTCATTGGCAGTTCTGGATGGTTAGATGTAGATAAACATACGCTCCAACATAAAAAATATAAAAATGTATTTGGAATTGGAGATACTTGTGGTATTCCTATGGGTAAGACTGGTGGATCTGCTCGTCACCATGGACCAATCCTTACACAGAATCTAATCTCTGTTATGAAAAATGAAAAGCCTAAGGCTAGCTTTGATGGGTATACCGTTTGTCCTATTAAAACACAGTACGGAAAGATAATGATGGCTGAGTTTAACTATAAGGGAGCAGCTCCTACACTTCCATTAGCTTTTGAGAAGCCGAGATACATGTGGTGGGCATTTGACCTTTATATGCTAAAAGACATGTATAAATATCTTATGCTTCCAGGTAGATTTTAGAAAAGAATGTTTGAAAAAAATGAGTGCCTTAAAGCCCGTTCGAAGATTAGTGCACTCAGTAATATAGGCGAGAACTTAGTCGCATTTAGCACTAAAACGCATGGTATAAAAATATTCTCATCAGAAACCTGTCGTCCCACACAGAATGTTTTGGTAGAACAACTTAACTATAAAACAACAGCTGTCGCATTTAGTGGAAAGTCTCGTCTTTTTGCCTTTGCGCATACAAATATTATATATATTATGAATATTGACAGTAAAATTATCATCCAAACTATTCGAACGAACGAAGGGTCAATAGTGATGATGGAGTTTGTACCCAACTCTCTCTACTTAGTTACAGGGACACAGAATGGTCGTGTTATGCAGTATAGGCATGATGGACGTTTTGGACTCTCGCGACTCTGTTCCTTTGGACATAATACTTCTTCAACCGAACAAAAAATTAAAAATAACTATGTAAGTGCTTTTGCTTCAAAAGGTGCCCTGCTCGCGTTTAGTGGATACGGTGGTATTATTACTATTTTAAAAATGCACTCCCATGCGATTAAAAACTCTATTGAAGCGTCAAAAGTTCGTATCAATATTTTATGTTTTTTAAATGAAGAAAAAATTGTGAGTGGAAATATTAATGGACTCATACAAATTCACTCGCTTAAAAAATACCAAAAAACAGTGAAAATAAATACTCCTTTTGTGGATGTACAGCAAATCATTCTTATGCCCAACCCTCGTTATATTATGGTGAGTGGAAAGTCTAAAAGTCTCATTATCATTGATACGCTTCAAGAAAAAGTAGTTAGCAATAACTACCTAAGCTTTAAAGAAAATGTTTCCAAAATATCTCTGACTCAAGATAAAAATTTATTAGTTGTTTTAGAAAATAACAGTGTAATAAAAGTGACACTTCCAACATCGGGGGACCTTAAGTCCTTTATACTCCATAATGAACTTGACAAGGCATACCTTATACTTGACGCAGATCCAATGTTTGAAGGGAGTAGAGAAAAAAAACGCGTAGACATTATGTTTGAGAGAGCGTGTAACCGCGCCATTGATGCACTCATGGTTTCTAACACAAAAGAAGCTCGTCTTATGCTACGTATGTTTAATAATATACAGAGCAAGAAGGATGCTGTTGACTCCATTTTTAAAGCCTTTGAATTATTTCCTCGGTTTAAAACACTTTTTCATAATAATAAATACCCTGTTATGTACGCTATGGCAGAAAAATATCCTGCTCTGAAATACACAACTCATTATAAAAAGATGCAAGAAGGCTTTAAAGAGGCCTTTAGTTTTGCCCAAAAACAACTCCTTATGAACAAAAGAGATATCGCTAAAGAAGTTCTCTCTCTGTATCTAGGCACTGTCTCAAAAAAGAGTATTTTAGACCTTGTAGTCCATGAAAACATCGACTTTTCTCTTTTTTTAAAAGCCATGAAAGATGGCAATACAAAAAAAATGGATTTTCTTATAGGAAAAAATAAACTTTTTGCGGAGATTCCAACATATCAAAAGCAAAAAGATCTCACAAAAGATTTTCTAAATTCTATTCGTCTCTCAATAGATGCGGGGAAAACTCTTAATGCCGTAGAAAAAATAAAAAAACTTATGCATAATGAAGATATTAAAGATGAGTTGCTTGAGCTCTATAAAGAAACGAAAATTGTTGCTAAACTTCAAAAAAGTTATGATGAGAATGATTTTAAAAAGTGCTATGAAATTCTCGATGAGGATATATATCTCTATAACTTAGAACTCAGTAAATTTCTCGAAAACCACTGGACAAAATTGATGAACGAATGTGAAGAATATGCATTAAAAGGGGATTTAAAAAGTATCAAAAAATCTCTTGGGGATCTTATTGCTGTCGAGACAAGGCTACAAAAAATAGGAGACTTAATTAGACTTAGTTTTCAAATAAAAATAAAAGCTCTCCTCGGAAAAAGTAGCTTTAATAATGCAGAAAGCGTCATCTACTCGTATATAGACACATTTGGTTTAGATAGTGAGATACGTCTTATAATGAGGAGCTTTGAGAGAGTCTCAAAACATAAATTAGCTATTACTTCAGACCAAGAGAAAGATGTTCCCAGGGATGGCTGGCTAAGCTCTTCTCTGATTATGCAAAACTAATTCATCAATTCTATAAGTTTTATGGATGTCTCATCAAAGTCTTCCTGCACTGATGCGTTTTGCGATATAAAATTTTCCATAGCTACTTTTTTGTTAATAGCTTCATCTAACTCCGCGTCTGTTCCCTTTGTGTAAGCACCAATACGAATAAGGGTCTCATTCTCTTTAAGAAGAGTATAGAGTCGTCTAAACTTCATAATCGACTTCAGGTGTTCTGGCGAAACAATATCGCTCATAACACGCGAGGCAGAGTTTAAAATATGCACAGGAGGGTAAATACCAAAGTCTGTCATTTCTCTAGAGAGAACTATATGTCCATCAAGAATAGAACGCGACTGATCTGCAATTGGGTCACTCATATCATCACCCTCAATTAAAACAGTGAAAAATGCCGTGATAGACCCTTTTCCCTCTTCTTTGCCAGCTCTTTCCATCAATTGAGGCAAGAGAGATAGAGATGATGGTGGATATCCTTTGGAAGTTGGCGGTTCACCAAGAGCAAGACCAATTTCACGTTGCGCCATTGCAAAACGTGTCACAGAATCCATCATAAAAAGAACATCTAACCCCTGGTCTTTAAAGTGTTCGGCCACACTCATTGCTGAAAATGCGCCATATTTTCTCATAAGGGGAGAATCATCTGAAGTTGCAACGATTATAACCGTATTTTCTAAGTTTCCACCGAGATTTTTTTCTATGAACTCTGGCACTTCACGGCCACGTTCTCCAATAAGAGCAATTACTTTTATAGGAGCGTTTGAGCCACGGACAATCATACCCATAAGAGTGGATTTACCCACTCCGCTTCCTGCGAAAATACCAAGTTTCTGACCTTTTCCGCAGCTTAAAAGTCCATCTATACTCTTCACTCCAACACTAAAAACTTCATCAATCATTCCACGTTTCATAGCTGAGATAGGAGCTTTTATGATGGGTGCGAGTTTAGAGTTGGTAATACTGCCTTTACCATCTATAGGCTTCATAAAAGGATCTACAACTCGACCTAACAGAGAATCACCAATAGGAATATTCATACCAGTAGAGTCTAAAAAAACCATGTCTCCAGAACGAAAACCCTCCACAAAGCTAAAAGGAGTAATAAAGAAAGTTTTTCCATCTATCTCCGTAACCATACCAATAGTCTCTAAATCTATCTCATTTGAGATAATTCTTACCATATCTCCAATGCTGACATTTAATCCACAAGCAGTAATAACTGTCGCATTTATTTTTACAACTTCACCAAACGCGACGGAATGGTTTTTAGCCGATATTTTGGATTTTAGTGAGCTTAAGGGCATGCTTTAGTATCTAGTACCTGTAGGGGAATTGATAAGTGAGAAGAA
>CAWUTM010000011.1:0-8407 GCA_963925755.1 uncultured Sulfurimonas sp.
AGAAAGTCTTCTACTCCTCCACCATTCATGACTTCTACTATTCAGCAGACTGCTTCCTCTAAACTAGGCTTTACTCCTAAGAAAACGATGATGGTTGCACAGGCTTTGTATGAGGGTGTAAAAACACCAGATGGAACTTCAGGTGTTATCACTTACATGAGAACAGATTCACTTAACCTTGCTGGCGAAGCTGTAATAGCTGTTCGTGGTATCATTGAAAGTAGATTTGGTAAGAAATATTTACCAGAAGAACCAAAAGTTTATACTAAAAAATCTAAGGGAGCTCAAGAAGCTCACGAGGCTATCCGTCCTACTATGCTTTCTTTTACTCCAGAAGTAGCGCAGAGCTTCCTAAAAGCTGATGAAATTAAACTTTACCGTCTTATATATGAGCGTTTTATGGCTTGTCAGATGGAAGACGCACAGTTCGAACAACAAAGCATCATCTTTACAGGTCAGCAAAATGAGTACCGTGCAAGTGGTAGAAAGCTTATTTTTGATGGTTTTTACGCGGTAACTGGAGCTGAAGACAAAGATAAACTTCTTCCAGAACTCACTAAAGGGGACAAAGCTGAAATACAAAGCATAAAACCAGAGCAACACTTTACGGAACCACCTGCTCGTTACTCTGAAGCAAGTCTTATTAAAAAACTCGAGTCTGAGGGTGTTGGTCGTCCATCTACATACGCGCCAACTGTTGCAACTTTGAGTAGTCGTACTTATGTGACTATAGAAAAGAAACAGATCATTCCTACTGAGATGGCGTTTACTGTTACTGAGATCTTAGAAAAGCACTTTGCGAACATAGTGGACATCTCTTTTACGGCAAACATGGAAGAAAAACTTGATGAAGTAAGTGAAGGTAATGCAGACTGGCAGGAACTTCTCGCTGATTTTTACACTCCTTTTATGAAACAAGTAGAAGAGGGAAAAGAAAATATAGTAAGTCTCAAACTAGCGAAACCACTTGGAATAACTTGTCCAAAATGTGGAGAATCTGAGCTTCTACTCCGAAGTGGACGTTTTGGAAACTTCATCGCTTGTAGTGGTTTTCCTAAGTGTAAATACACTGAACAGTGTGATGAAGAGGGCAACAAGGTAGAAGAGAAAAAAGAGTTAAGCGAAGAGAAATGTGATAAATGTGGCAAAGACATGGTAGTTAAAAATGGTCGTAATGGTCAATTTTTAGCGTGTAGTGATTATCCTGATTGTAAAAACACAAAAAGCATTAACGTTGAAGAGCAAAACAGTGAAACGCCATGTCCAGACTGTGGTGGATCTATAAGTCTTAAAAACTCTAGACGTGGTCCTTTTTGGGGTTGTAACAACTACCCTGATTGTAAGTTCATCTCAAAGTTTGAACCTACAACCATTAAGTGTGAAGAAAAAGGCTGTAAAGGTGTTTTAGCACCTCGTACATACAGAAACAAAGAAGTGTATGAGTGTGTAAAATGTAAGGCTCGTACTCCTAGAGAAGAAGAAACAATAGTAGAAACACCAGCTACACCAGAAGAAAAACCAGCAGAATAACATGAAGATAGGCATACTCTCAGACACTCACTCTAAAGTCAAAAAGGCTAAAAGAGCCTTAGACTTACTCATAGACAATGGTGCAGAGTTTATAGTTCACGCTGGAGACATAGTCGAGTATGAGGTACTAGAACTTCTTAAAAACTGCGGTAAAAAGTATGTTGCAGTCTACGGAAACAACGATGCTCACCTAGCCCAGTATCATAATGACTACAACCTTGTACAGGAACCTTACTACTTCAAGATTGCAAAAACAAAGTTTAAACTTATGCACCTTCCTTTTTACATGACTCCCGACGCAGATGTTGTCATCTCCGGTCATACTCATGATTTTCATAGTGAATTTATAGGGAATACTCTCTTTTTAAATCCAGGTGAAGCCTGTGCTAGGAATAAACCTCTCTCAGAATGTGCCATACTTGAAATAAGTAAGAGTGAGTTTAAAGTATCTTACTTTGTCAGAAAACCAAAAAAAGAATTTCTCTTAAAAGAAGAGTTTTTATATAAAAGGAGTTTATAATGGATGAAAAAATATTTTTATGCTCCATCTGTAATATTAACAGTGGAACATGCAAGGAAGATTGTAAGTTCTGTTCTCAGAGTGTTCGTTACAAAGCGGATATAGATAGATACAAACAAAAAGATATAAAACTCATTCAAGAAGAGGCGATTACCGCACGAGATAATGGAGCATTGGGTTTTTGTCTTGTTACCGCGGACAAAGGTTTAACTCCCAAAAGTCTAGAGTTCGTTTGTAACGTAGCCAAAGCTGTTTTAGAAGTAGCTCCCTCTCTGCGTTTAATCGCTTGTAACGGAACCGCTTCACTAGAACAGCTCCTTACTCTTAAAGAAGCTGGTATAAAAGCGTATAACCATAATCTTGAGACAAGCGAAGCCTTTTACTCTCAAATCTGCACAACACATCCGTGGAGTGAGCGCTACGAGACATGTGAAAATGTAAACAAGTCTGGTTTAGTGCTTATAAGTGGCGGTATTTTTGGTCTTGGTGAAACGCAAGCGGATAGAGAAAGTATGTTAGCGTCTCTTGTTTCGCTTAACCCAACTTCCGTTCCTATAAACTTTTATCACCACAATGAAGCACTTGACCTTACTCCTAACTCGCTTAGCGTTGAAGAAGGGCTTACTCTTATACAGCTGACTCGAGACACTCTTCCAAATGCGCGGAGAATCATGGTCGCGGGTGGACGTGAACTAATGTTTGGCGAGCGTCAAAATGAGATTTTTAATCATGGCGCGAATTCTATCGTAATAGGAAATTATCTTACAACTTCAGGTAGACTAATGAGCAAAGATTTAGACATGCTAAAAGATTTAGACCTAGAAGTAGCAAAAAAAGTACAATAGGAAAAGAAAAAATATGAATGATAATATCGCGCTCATTACGACAATATCGCTCATTATTATATTTTCCCCATTTTTTGCAAAATTTTTAAAACTTCCCACAACGCCTATAGAAATTATCCTTGGTTCTGTTCTTGGATATGCTGGGTTTATTCATTCAGAGCACCTTTTTGACATCATTGCCGAGCTGGGATTTTTGTATCTTATGTTTATTGCGGGTACTGAGATTAACCTCAAACACGTTTTACAAACTTCTTCGACAATTATAAAAAAAGTTGTTATTTACCTCATATTTCTTTATAGTTTTTCCATTATATTCGCTATACACTTTGAACTTGGGAAAATTTTTATGGTGCTTCTACCGCTTATCTCCGTTGGCCTTGTCGCAACCCTCTCAAAAGAGTATGGAAAGACCCCTTGGCTTAGTCTTTCTATGACTGTTGGAGGGATTGGGGAAGTCGCTAGTATTGTTATACTCACCATTACCTCAGCAGCGCTAAAGACAGGCATAGGAATTGGACTTTTTCAAACTATTTTAGCACTTATTGCGTTTTTGGTTTTTATGTTCTTACTCTTTCGCGCGATGCAGCTTCTTTTTTGGTGGTACCCAGTTCTCTCAACTATACTTATGCCCCACGAAGACAACAAAGAGCAAGATATACGATTAAGTATGGGAATCTTTTTTCTTCTTATAGGGGCTATGCTTTACCTCCACCTAGAACTAGCTTTTGGTGCCTTTTTAGCTGGAATATTCATCCCTACATTTTTTGAGCACAAACATGAACTTCCAGAAAAACTCGCTTCTTATGGTTTTGGATTTTTAATTCCTATATTTTTCATCCATATTGGTAGTTCTTTTAATCTTGACGCGTTATTTATGACTGGACTCATTGAAAAAGCTCTTACTATTACCGCCGTTATGATTATAATGCGCATCATCGCATCTTTAGTTTTCATAAAAGAGTTAGGACTTCGTGATTCTATTCTTATGGGACTTTCTCACTCAATGCCACTAACACTTCTTATAGCGATGGCTACATTGGCGTTTACGACGGACTCAATAGATAAACTACATTACTTTGCATTCATCTTAGCGGCGCTGTTTCAAGTCATAAGCGTTATGATAATCATCAAAGTCATTCATATTTTTAAACTCAAAACGAAGAGCCAATAATGGCTCGATCAGTTCTGCTTCAACTCGCTCGCGACTCTATAGAAGAAGTCATACAAGCTAAAAATAAAATAGATTCAAAATCTCTTCTACTCGAACATCCCTTGCTCAATGAAAAGATAGAAGTGACTTTACAGATATATATAGAGGATAAATGTAAGCACTCTTTTAGTACAAATGATTCAGAGGACTCCCTCTTAAATAACATCATCATTGCCGCAAAAAAAGCCGCCTTTAGCGACAAAGGAAATTGTCTATCCACGGCCCAATACCTTCACTGCGAATTAGCACTCACTCTCAAAACGCCTGATGGGGAAATGAGCGAGCGAGACTCAGCCATTATTCCTTAAAAGTAAAACTCTAAGCCAGTTTTTCTGGAAACGTCATCATAAACTTTTGAAGTTTTGGTGCGATTACCACCTGACAATATCCCTGCGTTTTATTTAAATTATAATAATCTTGATGATACCCTTCTCCTGGATACACTTCAGGAAGAGCACTCACTTCGGTGACTATAACATCACTAAATGATGCTTGATTTCTTTTAATCGCATCATTTATAATCACTTCTTCTTTTTCATTTGCATAGTAGACTACCGAACGGTACTGTGTTCCTCTGTCTGCGCCTTGCGCATTTAAAGTAGTTGGATCATGGATAACAAAAAATATATCGAGTAAATCACTCAAAGAAATCACATCCGCATCATACTTTATGTCTACTATCTCCGCATAACCACTTACTCCAGTACAAATCATTTCATAGTTAGGATTTGGTCTATTACCACCCGCATAACCACTCACAACGCTTATAACGCCTTTCACATTTTTATAAACTGCTTCCGTACACCAAAAACATCCACCACCAAGTACAATTCTTTCGTAAGCCATGATAAATTCCTATTTTATTTTAATTATAGAGATTATTACACAATACCATTAATTAAGATAATAAATAATTCTTTATCTTAAAAAATTAAGCATTAACACAAATAAAAAGGCTTATACTTGCTAAAATATCATATATCTAAGGAGTTATTATGAAACGCTATAAATGTCCAACTTGTAACTATATTTATGACCCAGAAATTGGAGATCCTGATGCGGGTTTTCCTCCAGGAACCGCCTTTGAAGACTTGCCTGATGACTGGATTTGTCCTGATTGCGCGGAAGCGAAGTCGGAGTTTGAACTTATTGATGAATAAAGAGAGTTTTTGTGCCCTTAATTGATGACGTAACCTTTTATTCTAGCGCGATTAAAAAGCATGGAGTAACCGCAAAAGGTGTTAACTGGGCTTCAAAGGAGAATCAACTTCTTCGTTTTAAGATAATTCTTGATTTTCTACCAAAAGATTTAACTAGTTTTACTATTGTTGACGCGGGTTGTGGTTTTGGAGACTTTTATCATTATTTACTCAAGAAGAAAAGAGTTCCCAAAGAGTACATCGGTATAGATTCGCTCACAGATATGCACTCTATCGCTTCAAACGCGACAGGTCAAGAAATTATTCACGCTAACATATGTAAAGACAAACTTCCAACAGCGGACTACTATATCTGTAGTGGAGCGCTGAATGTTCTGACACCATTTGAGTCCTACCAGTTCATACAAAACTGTTATAGTTCTTCTAGGCTAGGCTTTATTTTCAATGCCCTCTATGGTGATAAAGAGAGTGAAACATACAATTATATAAAACCCTCTCAAATAAAAGATATGCTGGGTGCCATGAATGTTACAACGCAGCGGGAAGAAAAAGACTACATCGAAAATGACATCACTCTAGGTTTTTATAGATAATGTGTGGTATTTTTGGGATAATTGGGTCATACAATGACACTTCGGCAAGAGAAGCACTATCGCGTTTAGGGCATAGAGGACCTGATAACTGTGGCATCATCCAAAAAGAAAACCTTTTTTTTGCGCACCAGCGTTTGAGCATACAAGACACTCATCATAGTGCCCATCAACCATTGCGGTATAAAAATATTTTGCTCTCTTTTAATGGGGAAATATATAACTTCAAAGAACTCAAAAAAGAATTAAAGTATAATTACCAAACACAGAGTGATAGTGAAGTTATCATTGCCGCTTATCTTAAATGGGGAGTTGATTTTGTTCAGCATCTTCGTGGGATGTTCGCCATAGCCCTACTAGACAATGACACCCTATACCTTTTTCGTGATAGACTTGGTAAAAAACCACTTTTTTATCTTCACAATAGCTCTTTTGTTTTTGCCTCTGAGATAAAAGCATTGACTCCATTCTTAGCGAAGAAAGAACTCGATGACGACGCGCTACTTTCCTATCTCTCTTTTTTAGCGCCAACACCTCCTTATACATTTTATAAAGGGATAAAAAAGTTAGCTGCAGGTGAGTATTTAAAACTCAAGAACGATCAAATTGAGATAAAAAGATATTATGACATTCTCCAAACTCCTCCAAATATTATCACTAATGTGGATGAGGCCATTGCTAAACTAGAGGAAACTTTAAAAGAGTCTATTTCTCTGCGTTTGAGTTCTGACGTTCCTATGGCTTCACTCCTCTCAGGTGGCATTGATAGTGCCACGATAAACTACTACGCAAAAGAGTTTGGCAAGCCTCTTCCCACTTATACTTTAGGCTATAAAGAGTTTAGCAAGTATGATGAGAGAGAAAATGCAAAAGAGAGTGCGAGGCTTATCGGAATAAACAACAAAGAAGTTGAAATAGACGAACATCAGTTTATAAACGCAATGGATTCTGTCTTAGATGCACTCGATGAACCTTTAAACGATCCCGCTTCCATACCTCTGTATCTTCTTTTTGCACAGATTAAAAAAGATGGCTACAAGGTTGTTCTTAGTGGTGAAGGAAGTGATGAACTTTTTTTAGGCTATAGAGAATATTTTGAATACCTTGATATTGAAAACGCCAAAGGGCTTTCCCATAAGAGTTGGCTCAAAAACTACTTTAGAGCCAACTACTCTCCTAACCGTGAGTGGGAATGGTATAAACGCGTCTTCGATGATACCCTACTCTTTCGTACTTCGGGAGAGAAATTTACAGACCTACAGAAAAACTTTCTCCTCAAACGAAATGTCAAAGATAATCAATCCCTTAAATATCTGCAACCATACAGAGATAGATTTGAAGCTTCACAACATACGGATGAAAGCTCTTGGTACTCATACATTGACCTCAATCTTTTTCAGGCTGAGCACTTTTTAACAAAACTTGACCGAATGAGTATGGCTCACTCCATAGAATCTCGCACCCCTTTTTTAGACCATAAACTTGTAAATACTCTCTTTTCTCTCTCTCCAAAGTTAAAGTATGAAGATGGTGTCACTAAGTCACTTCTAAAAAGAATAATGCAACCACATTTAGACGAGAGTATACTAAAACGCAAGAAAAAAGGATTTTCCAATCCTTACATGGAGTATTTGGTGAACTCTAAAAAACTTTCCCTTATCCATGAAGTGAATGAGCAGACTGGTTTCTTTAAACGCGACAAACTTGACGAATATGTCCAAGGGGCGTCACAAGGCAAGTTTAAACAACATGTTTGGGGATTATATGTCCTATCTTACTGGATCAAAAAGAATTTACTCTAGTTTACGCTAATATACACAACTACATAAAAAGGCTCATCTTGATTCAAAAAATAAAAAAATATTCTACGACAAATACTCTTGTACTACTAGGCATCATTTTGGGAGCTCTTTTTGGAAGCTTTTTTCCTGAAATAGCACTCCAACAAAAAGTTATAGGAAGCGCTTTTGTGTACTTCTTAAAGATGCTTGTCGTGCCTCTTGTCTTTTCAAGTATCTATATTGCTATTTTAGGTTTAGGCTCCATAGAACATCTTAAAAACATGGGTATTAAAACCATAGGTCTTTATCTGCTTACAACGGCTATAGCTGTTCTTACGTCTATCATTGCGATGAATATCTTTAATATCGGGGAACAAGTAAGCAGTGAAGGTTTAGAATTTGCGCAGGCTGCTACTATCGCGCCTTTTTCTTTTGAATCCATGGTACTCTCATTTATCCCTACAAATATTTTTCACGCTCTGAGTAGTGGAGCTATGATGCAAATCATCGTTTTTGCCATTCTTTTTGGAGTCGCCTCTTTATATCTCTCTGCCAAACAACAAGACCCTTTAGTGATTTTCTTCACCTCCATAAGCGAGGCTATGCTTAAAATGGCGGAGTGGGTTATCTTAATGACTCCCATTGGTGTTTTCTCACTTATCTCTTATGTTATTGCCGAACAAGGTATAGAAGTTATTTTTGGACTTTATAAATATGTACTTCTTGTTGTGGGCGTAATCCTATTTCATGCGTTATTTACGCTTCCAGCAG
>CAWUTM010000012.1:0-28204 GCA_963925755.1 uncultured Sulfurimonas sp.
TACTCAATTAAAATTAAAATGGGTAAGCCAGGAACTATTACGGTTGTTGTTGAAGGTCTTGATGGTAAGCTTTATGCTGCTAAACAAACTTTAGACGTTGCACTTGGTGGTTGTGAAGGTTAATTCCTCCACTACAATTAGAAACTAATAATAAGGATTATTTATGGGTATTAAAGTAAAAGCAAAATTAAGAAATGGTGTTGTAAAAGTTAAATGTATGGCTAAACACGAAATGTCAACATACAATCAAATGGAGAAAAAAACAGGAAACAGAGATGATGCTAATTTCATTACGTATTTTACTGCTACTGTAAACGGTGAGACAGTATTTGAGGTTTCAACATCTCAGTTTCTTTCTAAAAACCCTATCCTCAAGTTCCAATTTCAAGGAATTGGCGCTAAAGGCGATAAGGTTCTTATGGCTTGGACTGACCGAAAAGGTAAGAGTGGCAAGGGTAAGGGTAAAATTAAGTAATCTCTTAATTTATCTTAGGAAGTACGCTTCGTACTTCCTCTCCTTTGTATCTCAAGGTTCACAAAATGTTCAAAAAACCACACTATTAATATCCCTCCTCTTTCTAACATTCCTAAATGCGCAAGTCTAGGGTATAAACCTGAAAACGAGTTTTTAGTTATACTAGAGTATGTAAAAAAAGGTTTTCACAAGACTATGAGTCTAGATTCCTATAAAGAAAAAATTAACTATCAGAGCAATCTGGAAGATGAGATAAATGATACGCGAAAATACAACAGGTAAAGTACTAAAACTTTTTATTACCAAAGAAAACCATGCTAAAACAAGAGAAAGTGTACAAAAAATTACAGTAGATGACAAAGGTGTAAGGAACGATAAGTTTTATGCCAAAGACCCTCACAGAGCTATTTTGATTACTTGTATATCAAGTTATGAATTAAGTGCTGAAAATGACATTGATATTAGCTATGGTTCTTTAGGTGAGAATATTTTAATTGATGTTAGCCCTTACTCACTAGTGACAGGAGATAGGCTAAACATTGGAAACATAGTCTTAGAAATAACGCAAAACTGTACGCTCTGCAATGGACTTTCAACTCTTAACTCAAAACTTCCAAAACTCCTTAAAAACGATAGAGGAATTTTTGCGAAAGTTATTAGTAACTCTTGGGAAATAAACGTTAACGATAAAGTGGAAATTCTTACTCATTAATATATTTTACAGATAAATAATGTTAAGCTTTCCTACAATACTTTCATATACAAGGAATATAAATGAAAAAAATATACACACTAATAACACTTGCGTTATTAGCAATAACAACAGTTGGCTGTTTCGGTCCGGATGCTGCACCGCAGAAGCCTAAAAAAGTTCAAGATGTACAAGTCTTCTCTACACCAAATGCAGATGAAACAGTTACAGTAAAATCTATAGAAAAAGCTTTTGATTCCGTAGGACTTAGCGTTCCTGGAAATAACGATATGAATAAGCCATTTAGTTTAAGATTTGGAGAAGACAAGCTTCACTATAAAGTTTATAACTTAGCTATGTTCATAAACAATGACTTAACTCTTAAGCTACTAAAAAAATATCCTAACTTTGGTGCGCTTACACCACTTACTATGTCTATATGGGAAGGTAAAGAAGGTTGTATGAATATCTCTACGCTTACTATAAATGGTATGGCGAGATCAACTGGTATTCCATTAACTGATACTGATTTAATTGCTTATGCTGATTTAATTCACAAAGGTTTAAAAACTGCAATGCCTGATGGTAGTTTCAAAGACCTAGACCATACTGTAAAATTTCCAAACAAAACTCTAGCAACAAACTTTGAAATGGAGCTTAATCTTGATGGTCAATCACCAGAGGATTTTGTAGCAGATTTTGAAGCTGAATTTGAAGGTGAAATGGAGCCTATAGGATTTTTACTACCAAACTACACTAATGTTCAAGAAGAAATTTTTGACGATGCTGGATATGAAGGTGTTTATGATTTTTACCGTACATACTCTATCTGTAAATTTGATGTAATTTATCCCGTATCTGAAAAACATCCAGAAGCTGGAGCTTGGGCTCCATGTTCATTCTACTTTTACAAGAAAACTGGTGAAGATAAGATGTATATGGGATTCCTATCTGTTGATAACTGGATTAGTACTTTAGATATGACAGAAGATGAAGAAGGCACAAAAAAACTTCGTGAAGCTCAAGGCAAGATTGAATCTATTATTAAAGAAATTACCGGATAAATTAATATTTAAACTTGCCATATGGCAAGTTTATTGTTTTACTTTACTAAGAGATATAAATTTTGTATCTCTTGGTAAACTAACTCATAGGATTACAATGAAACTCATACTCACAACTCTAGCGCTAAGCGCTACTCTCCTGACAAACCTTATAGCAAACGATACATTTGTTCCCAGTGACAACAAAAGACTAGCTGTTGAATATACTATTGATGCAAATATAGACAAAGATTTTTTTGAGTTTACAGGAAAGCCCTTAGAAGAGAAAGGTTTTTGGTTAAGTAATCCTCACCACAATGTTAATGTTGTTTATGAACAACAAGTCGGTGCCACATCACTAGAGCAGCTATCATTTTCATCACTAGTTAATGATAAAGTAACAAGACCGCTAATGAATATTGATCCTAGAATTGGAGGGTTTAATCCTTTTAACTTGGTGATATATAGAAAAAAGTCTGACCATAAAAGTGTAATAACGCACATCACGCCAGAAGCGGCACTAGATGTTCTTCAAATCACGAACAAAGAAGTAAGAGAGAAATACATTGCAATGTATAAGCCTTTAAGTGCTGCTATTGAAAAAAGATACCCCCAAGCGGTAAAAAGCTATACGGAAGTCAAAGGTTTTTCTGAAAAAACTATGATGAATTTTGAAATTCCTTTTGAGGAACCAGAAGACATTGATGATTTCTTTGATGAATTTCAAGAAGAATTTGAGTCCGCTTTTGAGACAAAAGGTTACATCATTGCCGGTTTTTATAATATGAAATATAGTCTGAACTCCGAGGCAGATGTTATGCCTGATTATACTGCCTACGTAGTATGGTCACTCTGTCATGTGCCTTTTTCATACACAATATTTGATGGAGAAAAGCCTCTCCCACGTGCCGCGATATTCGCGCCGTGTTCAATGTATGCATATATAAAAGAGGGTGAAAATAAAATCGTTATAGGAATGCCAACGCTTGGCGCATGGACTGCGGCGCTAGGTATAACAGATAAAGAAAAGATAGCTAAAATATCTCAACTAGATACGGAGATACCTGCAATTATTCATTCACTTGGTGGAATAGACACAGATAATGCAAATCCGCTTCTAAGAAAGTAGAAAGACTACTCTTAAAACTCTAAATCTTCATATAGAGGGATACATCCCTCTATCTCACTTCTATATACATCAGAGATTAATTTTCCTATTTATAGTATTTACATAATCCTTGCATGTTTGAACCCATATTTAAAAGTAACATATCCGCTATAACTAGCGCTGCCATAGACTCACATACAACACTTCCTCTTATGGCGACACATGGATCATGACGACCCTTAAGAGAGAAGTCGACCTCTTCATTTGATGTTGTAACAGTATGCTGTTCTATAAAGATAGAAGGAGTTGGTTTAAAATAAATATTTACGACTATTTCGTCTCCGTTACTAATTCCCCCTAAAATTCCACCTGCATGATTAGATTCAAATCCAGATGAACGAATTTCATCATTATTTTGTGAGCCTAAAGTACGTGAACTTAAAACGCCATCACCAATTTCCACGGCTTTTACCGCGTTTAATCCCATCATTGCACTAGCTAAAACACCATCTAATTTATAATACATAGGTTGACCTAAACCAGCGGGAGCACCCTTTATAAGCACTCGAGCCACTCCACCAACAGAATCATGATTATTTTTAGCTTCCAAGATAGCGTCTTTTTGCGCCTGCTCTTTTGTTGTGTCTAACGCATATATAAGACTCCCCTTAGCAGCCTCATAATCAAATGATTCACCTTTAATACCCGCGATTTCACTAATCCCACTCATCACAGAGATATTTAAATCCGCTATCATAAGCTTTGCTATAGCGCCAGCAGCCACTCGAGCCGCTGTCTCACGAGCTGAACTTCTACCGCCACCTCTATAGTCTCTAAGACCATACTTATGAAAGTACGTAAAGTCTGCATGACCAGGACGAAAGACATCTTTTATATTTGTATAATCTTTTGACTTTTGATTTGTATTGTAAATAATCATAGCGATAGGAGTTCCCGTACTGAGTCCTTCAAAAACACCGCTAAGGATTTCTACTTTATCTGCCTCTTTTCTTGCTGTTTCAAATTCACTCTTTCCCGGTTTACGACGGTCAAGCTCACTCTGAATAAACTCTTCATCAATTTTAAGACCTGCTGGAACACCATCTAAAAGACAGCCTATAGCCGTTCCATGTGATTCGCCAAATGTACTAAAACGTAACTTCTCTCCAAAACTATTCACTACTTTTCCTTTTTTAGTAACTCTAGCGCAATTTCTGCTGCAGCTTGTTGCGCTATCTTCTTACTTTTGCCCGTACCAATTGAGTACTCTTTTGAATCTATAAAAACACCAATTTCAAACTCTTTAAGATGGTCTGGTCCACTACTTTTTAGAACTCTATATTCTGGAGTAACTCCAAGTCTAGCCTGTGTAAGTTCTTGTAGAGAAGTTTTATAATCTCTTAAAAGCGAATCAAGAGAAATCTCGTCATAGTTGTCTTCTATAAGACCTATGGAAATCTCTGTAACTCTCGCTAGTCCTGCTTCAAGATAGATCGCACCCATCAAGGCTTCAAACGCGTTTGAAAGAAGTGATGATTTTTCTCTTCCACCATTATTGTCTTCCGCGTTTGAAAGAAAAATGTGCTCTCCCAAAGAAAGGACACGTGCGAGTTTGTCAAAACCTGTTTCATTCACAAGTGACGCTCTTATTTTTGACAACTTTCCCTCATCGGACTTTCTAAACTTAGTGAAGAGGTATTCCCCAACCACTAGGTCTAAAACAGCATCTCCCAAAAACTCTAATCGCTCATTATCGTAGGGCTGTTTATAACTTTTATGTGTCAGCGCTTCGATAAGGAGCTTTTGATCTTTAAACTTGTATCCAAGTCTCTCTTCTAATTTTTCTGTATTTTTACTCATATCTCCCTCTTTATATTGAATCTTTTATTCTTTGCATCGCGCCTTTACTGAAAAGAGTTATTCTCTTCACTAAAGTCTTTACTACTATTTTTTACTAAACTCCATTCTAAACGCGATGTATCTAGTCCATGACATGAACTACAGCGAGTAAATACAAAAGGATAGAGTTGCTTACAGTTTGTACATATGTACTCAAAACACAGAGTAGCATTGGCCTTTCCAGCAAGACCGATAAGCACGTCAAACTCAAATATATCACTTGAGTTAGCTAAACTTATATCTCCTCGAGCAGTATAAAGTTCTCTTAAAAAACTATTCTGTGAAATTATATCTAAATCCAGTTCTTTAGCTTCGAGTCCCCAGAGTAAATCTGTAAGCTGATCGCTCCTAGAAGCGTCAAAATTATTCCAAGCCAAAGATGGATTTATTCTAAAGAGATATTCATATGTTAGATAAAAAAGTTGCTGCTGTTCTTCATACATTTTTAAAAGAGCTTGTGCTTTTTCGTCTTGAGAAATATCGAGTCTATTAAGTAATCCCATTGCATTGATATATGCGCTCTCAAGTCTTATGTCTATACCTAACTCATCGAGTGGTTCTAAAACGCCTTGCGCCGACTTAAAATCTTTCATATACTCATAAACAAGAAGTAGATACTTAAGCGCTTCTGGTGTTCGAGGCTTCTTTTTGAGTATCTCTAAAAATATTTTTTTAGAACGCTCTAAAAAACCTGCTTTAAAATAGACCTTTCCAAGTAAAAACATTGTCTCTGTTGTATTTTTCCTACTTGGCAATTTCAGCATTTCATTATAAATTTCTATACTTTTTTCATAATCACCATTTTTAGAATATGACTGAGCGAGAAGTAACCAAGACTTCTCAGATAATTCTCCGCTTGAAATAAGAACTCTAAGATCATCTTTGGAAGGATGAGAATTAAAATCTCTTAAAAATTTATCTAAATACTTTGCATCTTCATTGTGCTTATACCTATTCCACCAATAAGAAATAAAAGCAATCACAAAAACAATAGAAAAAAATACAATAATGGAGAAGAGTGGATCTCTAAAGTCTATGAATAAACTGTTCATTAGTCGTAAACCACGATGCCGTAATCATCTTTTAACTTATAAAAAGTAGACTCTGCCGTAAACTCTAAATCTTTCATCTTTCCTAGTTGTACGAGAGAATCTCTTGTGACTTTTATACCATTTTCACGAAAGAACTTTTTTATGTTTACAAACTTTACGTCTTCGACAAATTTATACTCAAACTCTTTATGAAGTTTCATCTTCTCATACGAAAATATATGCTCGTTGACATGTAGTTGGTCTGATGCGAATTTTATAGGAAGGTGACCAGAGAGGTCTGTTAGTCTTTCTTCGATATGTTGGTGTTTAGAAGGAAGTGTCTCTTTTTTCACAAAAATATATTTATTATTAAGCTTGAGGTTAGGCGTATTTTTCCAATACTTATAAGCTGGATTTGAAACACCTAATTTCGAAGAAACTTCTCGCCAAAGCCAAAAGGAGTTAAGTGTACTAGGTAAATTAGCCATATTGCTTACTCTCCTCTAAAACTATTTATATAAATTATATAGTTTTATCCTAAAGAGCGCCCTTAAAAAGATTTTTTCACACTTTACTTAGAGCATACTAATAAGTAAGGCGCTAAACATTAACTGTAGCGCGAATAAAACAGATGAGACTTTAAACGCCGTCCCTGCAGTTTTAATTATTGTTCCAAAATGTATCATTAATCCTATTGCACTCATTGCGATGAGAGTAATATAGTGACTTACAGAACCGATCAGGGTTTCAACCTCTTTTGGAAGTAGTCCAAGTGAAGCGATAACAGAGAAAAATACGAACCAAAGTATAAAAGATGGTATTCCAATTTTTCCCTTTTGACTCACTTCTACATCATTCACACTCTCTTTTTTTGCTATATATATTAGAATAAGGACAAGAGGAACTAGAAGCAAAACTCTTCCCATTTTAACAACGGTTGCATAATGCCCTGATTCATCAGAGATACTAAACCCTGCTGCAACGGCTTGTCCAACGGCTTGAAGCGTGTTTCCTGTGAAAACCCCTGCTTGGATGTCGGTAAAACCTAAAAGATGTGCCAAGAATGGCGCTAAAAATATACCTATTGTTCCCATAAGGTTTACAAGTGCTATACTGATACCTACATCATTACTTTTCACTTTGGCAATACTAGACGTTGCTGCGATTGCAGAACTTCCACATACGCCATTTCCTATTCCTATCATAAGGGAAAGTTTAGGATTTAGTTTAAAAAGTTTTCCGAGTAAAACACCCATAAAAATTGTAAACGCCATTCCTAAAACGATAATTAAAATAGTTTTAACGCCTAAGTTTGCGAGCATTGTAAAATTAAGATTTATTCCCATAAGAGCAATCGCAAACATTAATAGATCTTTTTCCGCGAACTTCACACCGCTTTTAAACTCCGACTCCTCTGCGTGAAAAGTACTGTAAAATATATTTCCTACAATCATTCCGATAATGATAGCTATTGTTGCTGTACTAAATGAGATAAACTGAGTGATAGTAATAGATACAATGGCTACTGCGATACTAGCGAGTAGACCTCTTATATATGTTTTATATTTAGATATATTAAGCATCTAAATCCTTCGTATTTGTATAATTTTCAAGCTTTAAATCGAATTATAGCCAAAATAGCTTTTTACTTATTTAGCTTCTTCTAGGACAGATCTCTTAGGAAAGATAAAAGTGGAATGTCTAATAATAGATACTTTTTCACTTTTTGAGCCATCTTCATTTAATGCGTAAGCATGAATAGTTACAGGAATAATCGTATCTTTTCGTATATTGTCAATAAGAACATCTTGCGTTCTAAGCGTTACAATCTTTTTCTTTTTACTTCCAGGAATAACGCTGAATGATTTTGTTGGTTTAGCGATAACTATCTTGCCATTAACATTCTCTGGAGTTATAACATCAAAGAAAAACTTCATCTTTTTATTCTCTGTATTTTGAAGTAAAAATATGTAAGAATTATCAACTTGAACTACCTCATCAGAAAGACGTGATACAGAGTACATTCTCGGTTCTTTGTTAATGTTAAGGAGCATATGTTCTTTTGCACTTCCCATAAAACCTAAAATAACAGTAATCCCAATAAGAAGTGCTATATAAGCTAGAATTTTTGGACGCAAGTACTGTGTCTTCCCTTTTTGGTCTACTATTTCATAGTCGCTAGACCAAGTAACAAGTGAGGGTTTTCCAAGTTTTCCCATAACCGTAGTACAAGCATCTACACACTCTAGACAGTTTATACACTCAAGCTGGAAGCCTTTACGGATATCTATATGAGTAGGACAAACTGTAACGCAAGACTGACATGTTGTACACTCCGCGTTTGGTTCAACAGCTTGTAGTTCTTTTTGTTTTGTAAATTGTTTGTTATGTTCACTGTCGTAGATGTCACCACCTCTATGCATATCGTAAAGTGCCATCACCGTATGATCATCATAAAGTACAGACTGTATCCGAGAGTAAGGACAAACGTAAACGCAAAATTTTTCTTGTAAAAACACTATGTCGTAAACTAAAAATAGCGCTATGGCTATCCATGTTCCAAAGAGTGCCCAGTGATTGTTAAAATCACTTAGATAGCCTATAAACTCCATCGGTGGTACAAAAAACCATAAAAAATCTGCTGCCGCTAAATGAGCGAGAACAAATGCTATAACCCAAGAAGCGACTCTCTTAACCTTGTTTTTTGTCAAAGTCATGTCTGGTTCGATCTGCTTGTTTTTTATTTTTTTACGAAGTCCTAGAATCTTTGTTTCTATAAGGTCACGAAAAGCTGTACGGAAAACGGTCTGTGGACAAAGCCAACCACAAAATACGCGTCCGCCCAGAACGGTCATTCCAAATATTCCTAGAAAAAATAGCATAAGTAAAAAAGGAAGAAGATACAACTCTTGCATATCAAACTGTATAAATGCAAGATGAAGTTTTAGTTTATCAAAACTTAAAAGAAAAAAATGATTTCCGTCGACTACTATCCAAGGGAGAAGAAGAGTAAACGCGGTAGCAAATACAAACACTACATAGCGTTTGTATCTCCAAGGTATTGGGATTTTAAATGGTTTAGTTGTATCTTTCATATATAATCCTTATGAATTGTCGCTCAATTATACAGACTATATGCTTAATTTACTTAAAATTATAATAATTATATACATATATTATATATATCTACCAACCAATTCCTATTTGAGCCATATATCTTCTATCTGGAATATCTACGCTTCCTGTACCTACTTGCTCTTCATATGTAGAAATATTTAATTTTATCACTGTTATTTCCATATCAAGACCTGCTGTATACGCACTCTGATAAAGACCCAAGTTTACTTGTGCAGAAAAAAAAGTACTGTCGACAAGACCAATTCCCATACCTAAACGCAAGCGTTTCATAAAATCATTATCACTGTAATCGCTAAAACTTACCGTATCTCCATTTCCATTGTAGTCGTAAATTCGAACTGTATTCGCATTAAGCATATCCACATAGTCAATTGCAACAACAAATTTTTCCAAAAATGTAACTTCTGGAGAGATTGATGCACCAAGATTTACCGTTGTCGGTTGCTTTCCAAAATTATCGTTCATACCCATTGCACCTATGTTTAGAACACTTAATCCAAAAGCAGGATGTAAGAAATTTTCTGAAAATGGATGATATACTACACCCAAGTCTACACCAAATCCCGAAGAAGTTTTTTGATATTTATCTTGCAGTGTTTGTTGAGTGTCGTCACTATTTGCTAGCTCGCTTATACCAAGAGAGCCTTCCACTGACTGCTGAGTAATGTACTTCAAGCCCACACCGATATCAACTTTACCAGCTTTTGTCTGAATCTCTTTTGCCCCTGCAAGAACAACTCCACCATACACTCTAGATGTAGTCGCTAACAAACCACCATTTGTACTTCCATTTGGATGTGCTTGAAAATTTATATCCGCAGCAGACAATAAACCTACACTCCATGCAAAAGCATCTCCATTATTTGAAACGGCAGTATAATTATTTACTCCTGCATGAAAATGTTCTCCTGCATACTTTTGAATAACTTCCGTAGTCTGTGCATCGGTATCGGCATTGCTAATATCATTAGAAAAGTCTTGAAGTCCTGTACTTGCACTCACTCCAATTCCTAATAAATCTACTATATAACCATTCTTTTTGTTAATACTTATAAGCCCAGCAGGATTGCTAAATACAGAGCTTGAATATCCACCTACTGCAACATTTGCACCACCCATTCCCATAATTCTCGAATCCTTGTAAAGATACGAGTATTCTGCTCCAAGAGCCATCAATGAAGTTGTCGCACCTAAAAGTGCTGATAATATAATTTTCTTTTTCATAATATGGTTCCTACTGATTTTGATTATTTAAATAAGTAATAATTGCTGTTTCGTTAACATCGTCCGACAAAGTAGCACCAACACAAGAACTATATGTGTATGCACCACCAAGTAATTCACACTTAAACTCATCAATATCACTCTGCATTTCTGCTGTGGCAGCACCTGAAATAGAGTCAATCCCATTATTTAACACATCGACGAGAACACCCGCTGTCGTTAGCTCAGTTGCCGAGGGAGTTTCATTTATAGGACAAGCGTATAATCCACCAGACCAAGCATCCACTCTAGTTGAAAAGTCAGTGTTCGTACAATAGTCTTTTGTTAAAACTGTTTGATTTGCATCGTTCATTAAATAATAATATTCACTTTTAGGATTATCAAGATCATTATTCACTGTAACAGTTAAAGGTGCATATATTTTGTTAATAACGGTAAAGTTAACGTCGGCACTCTGTGTTACATTACAGTCAACATTATTTGTTCCATCAAAAGCATAATTCATAGCGCAAACTGAAGCTTTTAATTTTTCATCGGTTGAACTGCCATCGCCAAATGTCGAAATATCGCCAGCGATCAAATCAATTGTTACTGCCGCGCTACTTGTACTAGCTAAACCGATATAAAGACATATGTCTTTTTGTGAATTGCTTAGATTTGCATCCGAACAGTTGTTAACAACTTGCTGGTAATACGAAGTTGCCGTATCTAAGTCCGTTAAAGCGGTAGATGAACTTGATGAAGCTATACTTGTTACAAATGCAGAAAAAGTACTGCTACTAGAACTATCACTAGCCGCGGTCAAAGAATTCACTATATCGCTCAGACTCAAGCCAGCCTTACCCATGTATGCAGCACCTAAAGCTATATAATCTGAATCAGTATTCGCTGTCGCTTCGAGCTTAGCTATAACTCCTGCATAATCGCCATTATCTAACATCTGTTGAGTCTCTAACCTAGACTCTCCCTCATTATCACTACTTCCACATCCAGACATTACCAATGCCAGACCTAAAAGGGACACAATCACAAGCTTATTAAACATAAGTACTCCTTTTTCTGAACTATAGCGTAATAAAAATTTGTAAATAATTTCAAAGCATTTTTTATGCTCTCTTTTGATAAAATAGACGGATTATATTAAAATAAAAGATTTTAAAACATGAATACAAAAAATTACATTTTAGAAACAATAAAAAAACGCCCACTTATCATAGATGGTGCTATGGGTACGCAACTCCAGCAGCGCGATGACATGATTCCAAAAGAAGCATGGGAAAATAACGAGGGGTGCAATGAACTCCTAAATGTTACTTGCCCTGAAATTTTAAGTGAAATTTTTGAAGCTTACCTAACGAGTGGCGCGGACTTTATCACTACAAATACCTTTGGTTCTTTCTCTTGGGTCCTTGATGAGTACCAAATAGGGGATAGGGCTTATGAGCTCACACGAGCGGGAGCGGAGCTTGTAAAACAAAAGTGTGTAGAATTCTCAACTCCCGAACATCCGCGTTTTGTTTTAGGTTCTGTTGGACCAGGGACGAAACTTCCATCACTTGGGCATATCACTTATGATGAAATGTTTAAGGGTTACACTGAATTTTGTTTAGCACTTATCGACGGTGGTGTTGATGTTTTTCTACTTGAAACTTGTCAAGATCCACTTCAGATAAAAGCGGCTCTTCATGCATGTCAAGAAGCGTCTGCTCAAAGAGAAGTAGAAATTCCTATCATGGTTTCTGTGACTATAGAGCTTAGTGGAACTATGCTTATCGGTACCGATGCTGGGACAATTGCTACTATTTTGGAGCCATTTGATATTTTAAGCCTTGGTTTTAACTGTGGAACGGGACCTGAACAAGTTATAAAACACGTAAGAACTCTTAGTGAAGTTTGGGGTAAACCTATATCTGTACACGCAAACGCGGGCCTTCCACAAAACCGTGGAGGTTACACATACTACCCAATGGGACCTGATGAGTTTGTAGCACAACAAGAAAAGTTTTTAAACTATGACGGTGTTTCATTCTTAGGAGGCTGTTGTGGGACAACACCTCAACATATCCGCGCACTCGTAAACGCGGTACATGCCATTACGCCAAAAGAGCCAAGTGGTTCACAACCTAACTCTATAGCGTCTTTGTTTGGCACAACTACGCTTATGCAAGAGCCTGCTCCTCTTCTTATGGGAGAACGCTCAAACGCGACAGGCTCAAAAGCTTTTAAAGAACTTCTTTTAGCGGAAAACTATGAGGGAACTCTTTCTGTGGCGCAACAGCAAGTACGCGCAGGTGCTCATGCTATTGATGTAAATGTTGGATTTGCAGGTAGAGAAGAAACTAAAGATATGATCGAAGTCATCGGTATGTATAACCAAAAGATAGCGCTTCCTTTAATGCCAGATTCGACTTCGACTCTAGGACTAGAAGTAGCACTCAAAAATATTGGTGGAAAACCAATTCTTAATTCCGTCAACCTTGAAGATGGTGAACCGAAGTTTGATGAAGTGTGTCATCTAGCTAAAAAGTTTGGTACCTCTTTAGTCTGCTTAACAATCGATGAAGTAGGAATGGCAAAAACTGTCCAAGATAAACTCAAAGTAGCGGACAGAATCATCGATCTTGCTACTAACCGTCATGGCCTAAAAAAAGAAGATTTAATCTTTGACGTGCTTACTTTTACTCTTGCGAGTGGAGATGAAGAGTACTGGGATGCTGGTGTTAATACTATAGAAGCTATCCGCGCTCTGCGTACAAAACATCCGGAAGTATCTGCGACACTAGGTCTTTCAAACATCTCTTTCGGATTAGACAAAGACGCAAGACCTTATCTTAACTCTATGTTCTTGCATCACTGTATAAAAGCGGGGCTAACATCTGTCATTATCAATGTGAAACATATTATCCCTATAAATAAAATCTCTGAAGAAGACCAAAAGATATGCGATGACCTTATCTTTAACCGTCAACCAAAAGGCCAAGCGCTCTTTACGTTTATAGAGCACTTTAGCACCAAAGAAGCGGTAGATAATGACGCGGTAGATGAAGAGTACCTTGCAATGAGCACTGAGGAAAAGATCGCTAAACTACTCCTTGATGGAGATAAAGAGAGAATGATTCCTCTTGTTGAAGAAGCTCGTCATTCAATCGCTCCTGAGAAAATTGTAAATGAGATTCTCATTGACGCGATGAAGGTCGTAGGTGAACTCTTTGGTTCAGGACAAATGCAACTTCCATTTGTTCTACAATCAGCCGAAACTATGAAAAAAACAGTGGATCACTTAAATCCCTTCCTGCCAAAAGTAGAAAAGGCGGTAGATACCACCCTTGCCTTGGGTACAGTAAAAGGCGATGTTCACGATGTTGGTAAAAACCTTGTTGATATCATTCTTTCTAACAATGGCTACAAGGTTCAAAACCTTGGTATCAAAGTAGAATTAGAGACATTTTTAGACGCTATGAAAGCTGGTAATATCTCAGCACTCGGGTTTAGTGGTCTACTTGTTAAATCAACGCAAGTGATGCAAGCAAACTTCAAACTTTTACAAGAACAAGGTATAGATATTCCTATCCTCATCGGAGGGGCGGCGCTGACTCGTACTTTTGTAGATGATTTCTGTCGTCCTTTTTATGATGGTCCTATCTTTTACTGCAAGGACGCCTTTGATGGCGTTACCGCTATGAGTCGTATAGAAGCTGGGAACTTTGACACAGACCTGCATCCTGATGCTCCAAAAATTGAGAGAGTGGAGAAAAAGGAAGTAATTATCCCTCCATTTGCAGAGTTAAAAATGCCTTCTCGCGACGTAAACGTTCCGACACCTCCTTTTTGGGGAAGACGCGAGATTAAATTAACTGAGCAACAGATAGAGATGGCGTTTGAGTGGATAAACCATAAGATTCTTTTCAAATCACGTTGGGGTTATAGCTCTAAGGGAATGACTAAAGAAGCTCATGAGAAGCAGCTTGATGAAGTAGTTTGGCCAGCTTATGAGAGACTCAAGGCAGAGTTTCTAGATAAAAAACTCTTTGAACCAACTATTGTTTATGGCTACTGGCCTTGTAGAAGCGATGACAACACTCTGCTTATTTTTGATGAGGCCGAAGGTTACAACTCTCAAGACGAAGTAAACGTAGAACCTCTAAACCATGTAATGGGTAGAGCTATCAAACAGTTTAGCTTTCCTAGACAATCTAAAAAACCACATCGCGCTCTAAGCGACTTTTTCCACTCCGATAGACACGATGTAATAGCCTTAACCTGCGTTAGCGCGGGCGGCAAACTCAGCGATGCGGAAAGAGTTATCTACGATGAGGGTAACTATACCGAGTACTATCAGTTTCATGGACTTGGCGTTGAGTTGGCTGAAGCACTTGCGGAGATAGCGCATAAACAGGTAAGACTCGACCTAAACATTGCGGAGAATGAGAAACCAACTTTAGCGGACGTTCAGATGAACAAGTACCAAGGTTCGCGTTACAGTTTTGGTTATGCGGCTTGTCCAGACCTAGAACTTAACCGCCCTCTTTTTGACCTGCTCAAACCAGAGGAGTTTGGCATAGAACTGAGTGAAACTTTTCAAATCCACCCTGAGCAATCAACTTCCGCTCTAGTCGTTTACCATCCAAACGCCACTTACTACAACATATAACTCTTCCATTTCATCTAAATAATAAATGACTGACCCTTGGTCATTTATTATTCTCTAAGCTTTTTTTCTATATAATTCTTTAATTGACCGATAGTCAGTCACTATACCAAAGGATTTTATTTGGCGATAATTGTAGATAAAGTACAGAAAAAAAGAGATATAGCACTCTCTTGTAAAAAACTGTTTGTAAACAAAAGCATCAACGATTTAACAATTTCAGAAGTTGCAAAAACTGCAGGAGTTGGGAAAGGTACTATATATGAGTATTTTAAAAATAAAGAAGAAATTGTTTTTGAAATAGTCAATGTTCTCATGCAAGAACACAACGTCAAAAAAGAGAGACAGATTCAAGAGGCCAAAACAACAAAAGAAAAAATAAAAGTTTTTTCTTTTTTCTTTTATGACAAAGAAGAGGAAGACTTACGTCAGATATACAAAGAATTTGTATCTATCTCTCTAGTAAATCCAAATTCCCAGATGATGGAATTTCAAAGTAGTTGTTCTGATAAATACTTTAACTGGTTCCAAGAGATCATCCAAGAGGGAATAAACAAAAAAGAGTTGATTCCAAATTCACTGCAGCTTGCACGAGGTCTATTTGTACTTGGTGAAGGTATGTTTATATCAAGTGAAGTTACGAATAGCATCCGTGATATTAAAGAGGAACTCTACATCTTTTTAGACACGCTTTTTGAATTAATAGAGGTTGAAAAATGATCAAAATATTATCTTTAATGATTCCACTTTGCATCTATGCTGATAGCTTAAAAGAGCTTATAGAGATTGCCGAGTATAAAAATGACTTAGTAATCGCCAAACAACTTACACAAGAGTCAAAAACAAAAGAGTTAAACTCAAAAAATAGTTCTTATTTTCCAACACTAGATCTTGGCGGTTTCTATAAACGCGATGATGACGCTTCTCCATTTCAACCGGGAAGCACTTATAGTGGTTATGCAAAACTTAGCTACGATATCTATGATGGTGGTAAACGCAGCGCGGAAGTAGCTAAAGGCAAACAAGTACTATTAGCTTCAGAGCTTGATACAAAAGCTTTCAAAGAGAGCCTAGCGCTTCAAATTACCCAAGACTTTTTTACTATCAAAAGTCTTGAAGCATCACTCAAAGCAAAGGAAGAAGCACAAACAGCTCTTAAAGAACAACTCATAAAAATCGAACGTTTTGTAAAAGCGAAGATGGCCACAAGTGATGACCTAGATCGCGTTCAAGCAGACTTCGACACAAATACTTACGAGATGGAATCTATCAAATTTCAAATACTCTCACATAAATCAGCTCTGTCGTTAAAAGTTGGAAAGAACGTACAAACTCTTGATAATTCTAGTTTCTCTAAAATGAGAGTTGAACGTTTAGAAAAACTTGATGCGACCAAAGCGCTTTTAGCACAGAAAAAATCTATCGAGTATGGAGCGGAATCTATAGATAGTTTTTATTACCCTAAGATTAAAATAGAAGATACATATAGTATTTATGGTTATGATGATAAGCCAAACTTAAGAGATCTTCCTATCTCTTTTCTCCAAAATCAAAACACTCTTATGCTCACCCTCAATTTTAGAGTATTTGATTATGGCGCGATTGACGACAGCAAAGAGGCGGTTCTCTTAGCATCTAAGGCTCTCTCTTCGCAGATAACGTTTCAAACAAAAGAGCAGGAGATGCAGTTTAGACTTGCGTCTTCAAGAATCCAGACAGCTAAAGTCAGAATACTCAGTAGTAAAAGTGCCTTAAACGCGGCAACAAACGCCTTTGAGACAATTGAGAAAAAATATAACGCGGGCATAGTTGATTACATCATCTATCTTGACAGTTTGAGTAAAAAAACAAGTTCAACATCTCTTTATAAGAGTGGACTTAACGAGTTGGAGATTGCTTACGCTATCTATTATTACTACAGTGGAAAAAACATCAAAGAGGAACTACAATGCAAATAATCAACAAGACACTATTAGGACTACTCCTATCTTTAAGTCTACTAAACGCCAATGATGTGTATGCGACATTCACAGTTGAACCTTTGCAAGACGCAAAACTGGCATTTATCGCTAGCGGAATCGTTGATAAGGTAAGTACGGATATCGGCAATAGTGTAAAAAAAGGCGAAGTATTAGCCCAACTTGACAACCTAGACATTAAAGCGATGCTTGAAGTCTCAAAAACAGCGTTTAAATATGCAAAGAAAGATTATGAACGCCAACTAAAAATAAAAGAACTCATAGACGAAGCAAGGTTTGATGGAGTTGCTAAGAAGTATGAAAGCGCAAAAAATCAACTCGCTTATCAGCAAGTGCTTTATCAAAAGACATTTTTAAAGGCGCCTTTTGATGGTGTTATCTACTCAAAAAGTGTCGAGATAGGGGATGCAGTAAGCGGAATGATGCTTAAAACTGTTTTTAAAATTCAGAGTCAAACAAAAAGAAAACTTATCCTAGCATTTGATCAAAAAAATAGAAACCTTGTAAAAGTAGGCTCTACTTTCTCCTACAAGATAGATGGGGATTCTCGAATTTATACAGGAAGTATCTCAAAGATTTATCCAAGAGCAGATTCTAAAAGTAGAAAAATCAAAGCAGAAGTAAAAACAATAAATTTCATTCCTGGCCTTTTTGGCGATGGATATATACAAGTAAAAGAGTAGTATTTTATGTATAAATTAGCAATAAATAAACCTATTATGACGCTTATGTATGTCCTAACTCTCATGTTTTTTGGATATACAAGTTTTAAAAGTATGCCATCGGCTCTCTTTCCAAATATCGACTTTCCAATCGTTACAATTGAGACTGTCTACCCTGGTGCAGAGCCCGCGACAATAGAATCACAAATAACAGATAAACTTGAAGAAGCTATTTCAAGAATCGGTGGGGTAGATAGTATTACCTCCACAAGCAGTGATGGAGTGAGCATCATAATGGTAAAGTTTTTTCTTGAACGCGAGATAAACGAAGCTACAAATGACGTACGAGATAAAGTATCTGCGGTTATGCTACCAAAAGATGCTAAAACACCCCTAGTAAGTAAACTTGATATCGGTGGTGCTTCCATAGTCAACCTCTTTTTGACAGCCAAAAATGATAGTGTCAAGAACCTTATGCTTTTTGCGGATGAAAAAGTAAAACCCTCTATACAAAAAATCATCGGAGTTGGTGGTGTTAACATCGTTGGGTATAAGGATAGAGAGATAAAAATTTATCCTAATATAGATGCACTAAATAAATACGGCATCACAGTTTTAGAACTCAACCAAATTATTTCTAAAGAGAATGTAAAAATTGGTGGTGGTAAGCTTATAACTAACACTAACGAGTATATTCTAAAAACACAGGCAGATGCCCTGAGTGTAGAAGAACTTCAAAACATCAAGATTAAAAATAGTATTCGTCTTGGAGATGTCGCTCGAGTGGAAGATGCTCTGAGTGACGCTAAAAGTTACTCTTCATACAATGGTACCCAGGGTGTTATGCTGGAGGTGCAAAAGATATCAGGCACAAACACTATAGACATCGTTCGCAGTGTTAAAAAAGCTATCCCTAGCCTTGTGGCAATGGCAGGAGATAGGTTTGAAGTAATGGTACTTCAAGATACTACTCCATTTATTTTACACTCACTTGAAGATGTAAAATTTGACCTTGTATATGGCGCGTTTTTAGCGGCTATTATTATTTTTGTATTTCTAAGAAACATCACAATTACTCTTGTTTCCGCACTCTCTATTCCTGCGTCTATATTTGGAACTTTTGCGCTTATGGATTTTATGGGCTTTGAGCTTAACAAAATGACTATGGTGGGACTTACTCTTTCTATTGGTATTATCATTGACGACGCCATTGTTGTCATTGAAAACATTTACAAGAAACAAGAAGCTGGCATGAATAGACTTCAAGCGGCGTTTGAAGGGACTAAAGAGATGTCATTTGCCATTCTTGCTATCTCTGCTATGCTTCTTGCTGTTTTTATTCCTGTTTCAAACATGAGTGGTATCGTTGGTAAGTTCTTTGAGAGTTTTGCTATGACAGTTGGTTTTGCCATCATCATCTCATATACCATCGCGCTAAGTTTCATCCCAAGTCTCAGTGCTCGCGTTATCAAAAAAGGTCAAAGTAAGTTCTATACTCTAACTGAGCCAATTTTCAATGCTCTTGATAAAGCTTACGAGGTAGCTTTAAAAGCTACATTACGATTTAAGTTTATCACTATCATTATAGTTCTTGCTATGTTTATTGGTTCGCTTTCGCTTTTCCCTAAAATAGGTATGGACTTTATACCAAAAGAGGACAAGAGTGAGTTTGAAGTAAAAATCAAAGCAGATAGTGGAGTTTCACTTGCCGAGATGATTAGAAAATCAAAAGAAGTCGAAGTCATGATTCAAGGTGATGACAACGTAGAGTTTACCACTTTAAGTGTAGGCTATAACTCGGCTCAAGAAAAAAATAAAGCCCTTATCTATGTCAAACTTATAGATATGAGTAAAAGAGCCCTCAATCAAGAAGAGGTGATACAGAGCTTACGAGACAAGCTAACGCCATTTAAAAAAGATATGTTTATAACCGCTTCAGCAATCCCAAATATAAAAGGAACTGGAGTAAGTGTACCTTATCAAATCATTTTAAAGTCTGACTCATTTGAACAACTAACTATTGCTAAAAATAATCTTGTTGAGTATATCTCTGCGAAGAAAGGTTTTGTTGATATAGATACAAATCTTGATGATCCAAAACCACAGTATGATGTTAATATACTCAGAGAAAATGCAAATCGTCTAGGTATAAACGCATCACAAATCGCCAGCGCAATCGCTACGGCATTCTCAAGCGATTTAGAAATCTCTTACTTTGAAGAAAATGGAAAACAGTATAACATCAGCTTAAGATTTGATGATGCAAACCGTCAAAGCATTTCTGATTTGAAGAAAATACAACTTAGAGCGAATGATGGGACACTTGTTTATCTTGATGGACTAGTCGAAATTACAGAGGCTTCCTCTCAAGCAACAATCTATCACTTTGATAGACAGAGACAAGTAAGCATTTATGCCGACTTGTTTGGTCTTGATTTAGGTGGTGCAGTTAGTTATACAAAAGCGAAAATTGATTCTCTAATGCCAAAAGATGTTACATATAGATTTATAGGTTTTGCAGAAGAGATGGAAAAGACAGGTAAGGCGTTTGCAACCGCTATCGGGCTCTCTGTCATACTTATGTTTGTTATTCTTGCTATTCTATATGAGTCGCTTATACAGCCTATAATCATCATGATAGCACTTCCACTTAGTATTATCGGTGTTATGTTGGGCCTGTATATAACTGGTCTACAGTTTTCACTCTTTGTCATGATAGGATTTATGCTTCTCATGGGAATGGTTGGAAAAAATGCTGTACTTCTCGTAGACTTCGCGAATGCCGCTATAAAAGATGGTAAAAGTACAGACGAAGCTCTCATTGAAGCAGGCGAGAAACGTCTTCGTCCTATTTTAATGACAACCTTTGCAATGGTGTTTGCTATGATTCCTCTTGCCACAGGAGATGGTCTTGGAAGCGAAACAAACGCGCCAATGGCGATTGCTGTAATTGGTGGGCTTATCAGCTCCATGATACTCACTCTTTTGATAGTGCCCGCAATCTATAAGCTCATCAATCCAGTAGACACTTGGCTTAGAAAATGGTACGAAGTGGGAAAAGTTTCTTAGCGTCTTCTATAAGAGAGCGCTTCAAGTAGGTGCTCTTTTTCTATCGTTTCACTCTTTGCTAAATCGGCAATAGTACGTGAAACTTTTTGCACTTTTTTAATACTTCTAAAAGAGAGGGTAAATCTATCTACCGCTTTTTTTAAAGTTTCTTCAGCTTCACTACTTAAATTACAATACATTTGAATCTCTTTATCATTGAGCAAGGCATTAAAACTTTTTTGCCCTCTTTTTCTTCCTTGTATATGCGCTTGGACAACCATTTTGTGCATCTCTTTAGATGAGAGACTAGGTTTATCCTCCGCGTTTACTTGCTGCATAACTATATTTAAATCTATTCTGTCTAAAAATGGGTCAGAAAGCCTATTTTTATATCTCTGCACTTCAAGGTCTGAACATCTGCACTCTTTATTTTTATTGAGTAAATTACCGCAAGGACATGGATTCATTGCTCCTATGAAAAGAAAAGACGCGGGGTATTCCACTTTTGAATTTACTCGTGATATTCTTATTTTTCCATCTTGCATTGGTTCTCGCAAAGCCTCTAACACTGACTTTGAGAAGTGTGGAAGCTCGTCAAAAAACAGTATGCCATTATGAGCTAAACCCACCTCCCCAATCTTGGCCTTAAAACTACCCCCTCCAAATATACTTGCAAGTGTGGAAGTATGATGCACGGACTGTGAATTTCTATGTGGTTTAAAGCTTGCCTCTTTTGAATCCAGTACTTGTAGTTTTACTAATTCTAGTATCTCATTTTCGCTCATTGGGGGAAGAATATAACGAAGTCTTTGAGCTATCATACTCTTTCCACAACCAGGACTTCCCTCGTAAATAATATTATGAAAACCTGCAGCCGCTATAAGAGCGGCTCTTTTTGCCACTTCTTGTCCCTTAACGTCACTAAAGTCTTCATCATACTCTTTTACATAATAGTACTTTTTTTGATCTAGCTCATAAAATGGATACTCTATCCCACTATTGACTACGCTGGGCAATATAGTATCTTGATTTTTAAACACATTAACCGTTTGTGTTAAACTACTTACTCCATAAAAATCTATGTTTGGTATTTTTGAAAGTTTATCGAGTGATGCGTTTGGGACTATTGCTTTTGTGATAAGATTTTGATTTGCGAGAGATAGAATTAATGGATAGAGCTGAGCACTCTCCTTTACACTTCCATCAAGGCCAAGTTCACCAAATACAAACCAGTCTTTTAAATCACTCTCATCTGTATTTAAGAGTATTAGCAGTGCTATACTCAGATCAAACTGAGAGCCTGACTTCGAGAGTTCAGAGGGTGCGAGGGAAAATGTTATGCGTTTAGGAGGAAAAGAAAAATCATTACTCAGGAGTGCTGATTTTACTCGCTCTTTTGACTCGGTAATAGCAGTGGAAGCCATACCAACAATTGAAAAAGATGGAAGACCCTTTGTAAGTGTCGATTCGACATCTACAACTCTGGCATCTAGCCCTTCATATGTTGCACAGTGCACAGTTTTCATAAGCCAACCTCAAATTAGATTGGTAAATAGTATCTTATATTTTTTATATTGAAGATTTATATTGCATTTTGCAATTATTTAAGACTCTTTCTGCTCTTTTTTCATTCTTTTATACTCTTTTTCAAACTTTTTACGTCGTGAATATGAAAGCTTATCTATAAAAAGAATACCCTCAAGATGATCTATTTCATGCTGAATAGCGATTGACAGTAGTCCATCCGCTTCAAGTACTTTTGTGTTTCCATCTCTATCTTGATAACTAATGCTAACAGTCTCAAATCTTTTTATATCTTCATAAAACTGGGGAACGCTTAAGCATCCCTCCTGGTAAAGTGTTTCTCCACTTTTTGCTGTTATATGTGGATTAATTATCTCCAAGAGATTCTCTTTTGGCTGTTCTCCATCTTCATTTGGTATATTTAAAATAAGAACTCTTGAAGCATGAGCAACTTGAATCGCCGCTAGTCCAATTCCGTTTGTTTTCATCATTATTGGATACATTGCATCAAGCAACATATGAAGCTCAGAACTAAATTCTTTTACTTCTTGGGAAATTTTACGTAAACTTTTATCTGGATACTCAACTATACTTAAATTCATAACTTTGATTAAGACCTAAGTGAGACAGCAAAGTCTTCATTTTTATTTTTGTACGCTTTTTCCATACCATCTAGTGCGCTCAGGATTATCTCTTCTACGGAACCATCAGAGTCTATATTTGTTATGCCGATGGAAATTTTCAACTGTATTTCTTTATCTGCTAAGAAAAAATTAGAATTAGAAACTAAATCACAAAGTCTTTCACTCGCTTTTCTTGCACTCTCTATATTAGTATGTTTTAAAAGCATAGTAAAAGTACCAGAACCGTAATGCGCTACTATATCACTACGACGAGATGTCTTAAGAAGAAGTCTAGCAATTGTTCTAGTCATAAGAACCACAGCCTTATCATTATTCATGCTGTTTTTAAGTTCGTGTGATAATTCAAGCATAATGAGAGAACTCTTATGTTTAAACTCTTTTACAAGACCTCTCTCTTGCTCAAGTTTTGTTAAAAGATAGCGTTTGTTATAAACGCCAAATTGATTATCAAATATAGTCTCATTTTCAACATTTTTTACAATTGTCGCTGTGTCATCATAAATAACTTTCATCTGCATGCTCTGTGACTTCACAATAGCGTTTAGTTTACTAACGTCAGCTTCGAGTGTCTCAAGAACTCTAAGTGACTCTTTAGACTCAGGAAACTCTTTAAGTTCTTTTTTTCTTTTTTCCAGAATCTTTGTCATAAGGGACATGTTTTTATAAAGATTTGCTGTTACACTTAAGATATTCTTTATTGAACCAAAACCCTGTTTTAAACTGTGTTCCAACTGTATAGTACTTTCAGCGTCATTACTTTCTTCAAGTTCCAACATTGAGAGTATCTGTTTACGAAGATTTTCACTTTTGTCCTCTAGTAATCTATCAAAATAAAGAGAATAGTTATTTGGAGTGGGAGGAAAATTATCAGCAATAAGAGAATGTAAGACCTCTTTAGCATACACTTCTAAATCACTAGAAGCTGCATCGAGATTTAAAGAATGGGGAGTAGCTGTACGACCAGATATAGGTATTTCTTCTTCATCTGGAGAGCCTAAGCTTCTTCGTTTTCTAGCTCGCAATGAACCTGCCATTTCTCCTCCTCCCCTTATTCTATATCGTTTTTAACGAGTACTTCATCTATCATACCGTATTCTAGTGCCTCTTTAGCACTCATAAAGTTGTCACGATCAGTATCTTTTTCTACTTTTTTAACGCTTTGTCCCGTATTGTTAGAGAGAATCTCGTTTAACTCTTGCTTCATGCGAAGGATTTCTTTGGCTTGAATCGCTATGTCCGTAGCCTGCCCTTGCGCTCCGCCTAAAGGCTGGTGTATCATAATGCGAGCGTGAGGAAGAGCGTAACGCTTGCCTTTTTCTCCAGAACTGAGTAAAAACGCACCCATAGACGCGGCTTGACCGACGCATATAGTCGCAACGTTTGGACGAATATAGTTCATCGTGTCAAAAATTGCCATTCCAGCCGTAACCACTCCTCCAGGAGAGTTAATGTAAAAATAGATATCTTTTTCAGGGTCTTCAGCTTCAAGAAATAGGAACTGAGCGATTATCGTGGAAGCGACTTGGTCGTTAACCTCTCCACTTAGCATTACAATTCTATCTTTTAAGAGACGTGAGTAGATATCATATGAACGCTCGCCACGACCTGTTTTTTCTACTACATAAGGAATATAACTCATAACTTATGCTATCTTTTCGTTTAGTAGAGTTGTTAAAACTCGATCTTCTACCATTGACATTTGAATCGCTGGAAGGTAGCCCGCTTCTTTATACTGCTCATAAGATTTTTTAGGATCTTGTCCCATTTGCATCGCTTCATAGTATATAGTTTGCATTACTTCATTTTCTTCTATCTTTACTTCTTTTTCTTGCGCTAAAGAATCAATAATAAAAGTAGCTCTTACACTTTTTTCAGCATCATCTCTAAAAGTCTCACGAAGTTCAGTTAATTTGTCCGCGTTTTCACGAAGTTCTTTAATCTCATCTTCACTCATAGTTCCAGCTTTTTTGTTTAGAGCCATGTCTATTTCTTGCTCAACTACAAATTCAGGAAGGTCAAATGATAGTTTATTTACGAAAGCTTCAAGAAGTTTAGGTTTTAAATCTTCTTGGTAAAGCTTAGAAAGCAACTCATTTTCAAGTTGTGTTTTGATCTGTTTTTTCATCTCTTCAACACTAGCATTTTCTTCACCTTGCATAAGTCTTTGTGCAAGTTCATCATTGATTTCAACTTCTGCTTTTACTTTTATTTGATTTACTTTTACTTTAAATTCAGCTTCTTTATTAGCTAAATCTCCACCGTAGTTCTCTGGGAAAGTAACTTTGATTACTACTTCTTCATCACGTTTCACATCAACAAGCTGGTCTTCAAAACCAGGGATGAAAGAGTTAGAACCTAACTCGAGTGCATGATCTTTACCAGCACCACCATCAAATAAAACACCATCGATAGAACCCTCAAAGTCGATTACGGCAGTATCGCCAAGTTTCATTTTACGGTTACGTTTAATATCTTCTAGAGGTGCTTGAGCTGATGCTATTTCTATAATTCTTGCATCAACAGCTGCATCTTCAACTATAGGTTTCTTGAAATCTGGAACCATTGACGCAATGTCACCAAGTTCAATACTTGGACGCATTGCAATTTTAATTGTAACTTCTATTTTGTCATCACTTTTGTCAAATTTAGAAATATTTGGCTCACCGATTAAAGAAGCATTAGAAATTTTAAGTTCTTCTAGTCCTGCTGTCATAACATTACGTAAAGATTCCGCTTCAGCGTCTTCTACTAGTTTTTGACCATACTGCTTTTTAACAACAGCAACAGGAACTTTACCCTTACGAAAACCTTGAACGTTAGCAGTTTTAGCAAGTTCTTTAGCGATTTTTTCTAGGTTGCTATTTACCTCATCCATAGAGATTGTAGCTTCTATTTCAGCATTTGCAGAGTTAATTTTTTTTGATTTGATTTCCATCAATTTCCTTTTTATCTATTGCATATTGTAGTTATATGCCTATTTATTTTAGGTAATAATATCTAAAAACTGCTTTTAATTAGCTTTTACAAATATGGGGTTTATAGTTTAGAATTAAAATCCATACTACCGCCACATCTATCATTACATCAGCAAAATTAAAAACGGCAAAGTTAAAGCCACAATGCCAGTAAACCATATCAACGACACCCTCATGAATAAACCTATCGTAAATATTTGAAAATGCCCCTCCCAGTAGAAGTCCTACAGGAAAAGCGTAACAAAGTTTTCCAAGGTAAAACACATAACCAAGCACTCCTAAAACTAGCACTAACTGTATGTATTTTAAATAACCCTCTAAAAATGAGAACATAGAGAATGCCACACCTTTGTTGTAGACTAAAATCAAATCTATACATTCCGTGTAGTATCTAAATCCATCAACAAAAAGCATCTTAATATTTTGATCAATAATAAAAATGCCTACTAATCCAAACAGAAGCACCGCTCCTAAACGTAAAATATGATTATTCATTTAAAGCTTTTTGGAAAAAAGAAACCATTTCATCCATTCTAACATTCATAAGTTTTGCGTCTTTGGCTTCTAGTAAAATTCTTAGTTTCTTTTCTGTTCCAGAGTAACGAACAAGATGACGAATTCCTTCATTATCAAGAACTTCTAGTTTTTCACTTAAGCCTTTAATATTTTCAAGAGGTTTTTTATCTTTAACCATGATATTTACTAACTTTTGTGGATATAAAGAGAATGGACGCAATAGCTCAGAGGCTGGTTTTTTCTTTGCTATTAGGAGAGCTAAAACTTGTAAGGCACTCACGAGACCATCTCCTGTTTTTGCAAAATCATTTATAATCACATGTCCACTTTGTTCGCCACCAAAGTTTATCCCCTCGCGTTTCATAATCTCTAGAACATGCTTATCGCCAACGTTAGAACGCCAAAGTTTTAAATCGTTTTCCCTCATATAGTCATCAAGTCCTTGATTGCTCATAACAGTGGCTACTATCCCTCCACCCTTAAGTGTGTTTTGGTTCTTTAAATGAACGCCGAGGGAACCAAGGAGTTGGTCTCCATCAACAATTTCACCTTTTTCATCTACAACTACAAGTCTATCCGCGTCCCCATCAAGTGCTATTCCTAAATCGGCTCTATACTCAACGACTGCGTTTTGTAAGTCTTTAGTGTGTAACGCTCCACAATTCTCGTTAATGTTAAAACCATCTGGTTTGTCATGGAGAACTATAACGTCAGCACCAAGCTCTTCTAAAACTGTTGGACCAACTTTATACGCTGCGCCATTTGCTGTATCTAAAACGATACGCATCCCCTGAAGTGACATCTCTAATGGAAACGAATTTTTAAGCTGCACTATATAGCGTCCTATAACGTCATCTATGCGTTTAGCCTTTCCTATACTCTTTCCCGTCACTTGAGCTTCTTGAAGTTTCTCACTATCGAAGAATATTTCTTCGATTTGCTTTTCAACCTCACTAGAGAACTTATTACCATGTCTATCAAAGAGTTTAATTCCATTATCCTCAAAAGAGTTATGAGAGGCACTAATCATTATTCCCGCATCACAACGCATATTCTCCGTGATAAAGGCTATAGCGGGAGTTGGCATTGGCCCGATTTGTATCACATCATAGCCAATAGCCGTCAAACCAGCGACTATTGAATTTTCTATCATATAACCACTACGACGCGTATCTTTCCCTATTAGAATTCTATTTGTCACTGCACTTGGTTTAAGATATATTCCAGCTGCCATAGCCACTCTCATAGCGATCTCAGCACTTAAAAATGTGCCCGCTTCTCCTCTTACTCCATCAGTTCCAAATAGTTTCATTATCTTCCTTTTATCTCATCTCTTTATATAAATCGTTAATCTGTTCAGGTGGCAGCTGAGTCTAGTGCTTAAAAAAAGAGACCAGACCAACGGGAGGATTCGCTCTCTTTTTTTAAGCACTTGACTCAGGTTATTGCCATTGTTGAACACGAATTAGTGCATTCTACCACCACTTAACTTAATTTTAATTTTCTTTAAGCTATTATTGCGCACTTAAAATTCCAATAAAGGACTCATAATGGCAAATCACAAGTCATCAATAAAGAGAATTCGTCAAACTATCGTTC
>CAWUTM010000013.1:0-31215 GCA_963925755.1 uncultured Sulfurimonas sp.
ATGGTTTTACTCAAAGATTCTAGTAAAGAGTCTGGTTTAGACTTTTTAAATAAAAGTCTTAAAAAGCTAAGCGATTTTCGTTTTACTCCTGGGCAAGAAGTTTATAGTGTTTCCGCAAGTATTGGATTTGTACACTTTAAAGCTTTTGAATACACATTTAAAGAACTTATTAAAGCTATTAACTCTTCTTTATACAGTGCTAAAGAGAAAGGAAGAAATAAGTTTCATATATTCAATCCTGAAGATGGAATTGCTAAAAGATTTGCCAAAGAACTTGAAACCGCAAGTTTTATTAAAGAAGCCCTATCCTCTGGTCCTTCAAAATTTGAACTTTTTGCTCAAGCAATCGTTCCACTTCAATACGAAACTAGTAAGGTAAGTTATGAAATTCTCATCAGAATGTGGGATAAAAACAACAACTTTGTGCCACCAGATAATTTTCTGCCAACAGCACAGCGATATCAGCTAATGACGGAGATAGATATCTGGGTTTTATGGACTTATCTTGAACAGGTTACAAGAAATCCAGAACATATAAAAAACCTTCACTCCGCGCATATAAATCTTGCAGGTTCTTCTTTAACAAATCCAGATTTTCAAGCGAAAGTAAAAGAAGCCGTCACTCACTTTCACTTTCCTTGGGAAAAGTTAGAGTTAGAAGTAACAGAGACATCTGCTGTCGGAAATTTTGCGCAAGCAAATGAGTTTATTCTTTGGCTTAAAAATATTGGAATCGGTCTTGCATTAGATGATTTTGGGACGGGAATGGCATCTTTTGAGTACTTAAAAAGTATGCCTTTTGATGTTGTTAAGATTGATGGAAGTTTTGTAAAAGAAATGCATACGGACCCAATTGACAAGGCTGTAATAAAGTATATTCATGAGATTAGTGAGCTCAAAGGTCAGGAGACTGTCGCCGAATACGTAGAAACACAAGAAGATGTAAACGCACTCAGAGAAATAGGGATAACATATGGACAAGGATACTTTCTTGGAAAACCAAAAGCACTTAAAGAGTGGTTATAGTTTTAACTCTTTTTAACCACAAAAAAGCTATAATCCAAAAATTATAAAGGATGACCATGAGAATTCGTAAACGCGCACTGACATTTGAAGATGTACTTTTAGTACCTCAATATTCCGAAGTTCTTCCAAAAGAAGTATCACTAGAAACAAAACTTACACGTAACATTAGCCTTAAAATACCTATGGTTTCAGCAGCTATGGATACTGTAACTGAGTATAGAGCGGCTATTGCTATGGCAAGACTTGGTGGTATTGGTATCATCCATAAAAATATGGACATTGAAAGTCAATGTAAACAAATTACAAAAGTTAAAAAAAGTGAAAGTGGAATTATTATAGATCCCATAGTTGTTCATCCTGATGCTACTTTAGCTGATGCTGAAAAGCTTATGAATGAGTATAAAATCTCTGGTGTTCCAGTTGTTGATGGTCACAATAAACTGCTTGGTATTTTAACCAACCGTGATATGCGTTTTGAAAAAAATATGAAAAAACTTGCATCTGAAGCTATGACAAAAATGCCACTTATTACTGCTACAAAAGGTATAAATCTTGATGAAGCCGGTGACATTATGCATAAAAATAAGATAGAAAAACTTCCTATTATTGATGAAGAAGGATTTCTAAAAGGTCTTATCACAATAAAAGACATCAAGAAACGTATAGAATATCCAAACTCTAACAAAGATGCATTTGGTCGTCTTGTCGTTGGTGGAGCTATTGGTGTTGGACAATTAGACCGCGCTAAGGCACTTGTTGATGCTGGTTGTGATGTCTTAGTACTTGACTCAGCTCATGGTCATTCTAAAGGTATTCTTGATACTGTTAGAAAGATAAAAGAAACAATGGCGGTAGATGTTATAGCTGGAAATATCGCAACTAAAGAAGCTGTTGAAGCACTTATAGAAGCTGGAGCGGATGCGGTTAAAGTTGGTATCGGTCCAGGTAGTATTTGTACTACGCGTATCGTTGCCGGTGTTGGTGTTCCTCAAATCTCTGCTATTGATGAGTGTGCAGAAGCTGCTCGTCCACATGGCGTTCCCGTTATCGCCGATGGTGGTATTAGATATTCTGGTGATATTTCTAAAGCGCTTGCAGTTGGTGCTTCATGTATAATGGCAGGTTCACTTCTTGCTGGTACTGAAGAATCTCCAGGTGAAACTATAATGTTCCAAGGTCGTCAGTACAAATCATACCGTGGTATGGGAAGTATTGGAGCTATGCAAAAGGGTTCAAATGACAGATATTTCCAAGAAGGAACAGCAGCTGATAAGCTAGTTCCAGAGGGGATTGAAGGTCGTGTTCCATTTCGTGGTTCAATAGCTGGAATCGTTCATCAAATGATGGGTGGACTTCGTGCGTCTATGGGTTACTGTGGAAGTGAAACTATAGAGATGTTCTGGGATAAAGCCGAATTTGTTGAAATTACATCTGCAGGACTTAAAGAGTCTCATGTTCATGATGTAATCATCACTCAAGAAGCTCCAAACTACCACGTTTAATATTAGAATTAATAATAATTAAATAAATATAATGTATAATACTTCTTACTTAATTGTAAGGAGTAACATACATTGACAAATACTGACTTTCTCCTCACACAACAAAACAACATAATTAACAAATATATTTTCATGACCACTTCGGATTTGAATGGGAAAATAACGGAAATATCTCAAGCTTATATAGAATTTACAGGATATAAAAGAGAAGATGTAATTGGTAAAAATCATAGTATTTTTAGAAACCATGATTTAGATAAAAGTGTCATAAAGCATTTATGGGACACTCTACATAATGATAACATATGGAAAGGTGAATTAAAAAATAATAAGTTTAGCGGTGAAGCATACTGGATAGACACTATAATCACACCATTATATGATATTAATAATGTTAAAATTGGATATGCCTCCATAAAAAATGATATTACCGATAAAAAAAGATTAAAAGAACTCTCAATTCAAGACCCACTCACCTTAATCCACAATAGAAGATATTTTGATAGTTATTTTAAAAGAGAACTTAACAGAAGTGGCTGGAAAAAAGAAAAATTTGCTCTTCTTCTCTTGGGCATTGATTATTATGTAGAGTATAAAGACTTGCATGGACGTATAGTTGCGGAAAAAGCTCTTCTACAGATTTCAGACGCTCTAAAAGAGTCTCTATCTTCTAAAACATATGAGCTTTTTAAAGTCACCGAAGCGGAATTTGCAATAATATTGTTAAACTATGATGATAGTTATATTAAAAATCTATCCGAACAATTACTATCCTCAGTAGAAGATTTAAAAATACAAAATACTCAAAGCACGATTTCAGACTATTTTACAATCTCAATTGGTGGCATAAATGTAGCGACTGATGTTCATAATCTATATTCTAGCGATATATACAATATCACAGATGAGAACCTTTCAAAAGCAAAAAATCAGGGTAGGAACTCTGCTGTTCTCGAGCTAGATGAAAACCATATAAAAAATATTCAAAATATCGACCTACTAACAAAACTTCCAAATCGTAGTGCCCTCATTCATGATATTGAAATATTACAAGAAGAAGCAATGTTAATCATTGTACACATGAATCAAATAAACATGCTTAAAAATATTTATGGATTTGATTTTACAAAAAAAATTACCATGACCAAGGCTCAAGAACTTCAAAATATTATACGAGACGAAGAAGTGTTTTTATACAGTTTGAATCTTAAAGAATTTGCTATATTGGTAACAAAAGAGAACCTTTTTGACAAATACCTGCTTCTTTTACAACACTCAATCTTAGTTAACACTAACTATTATTCTCATAATTTAGACGACACTATTGACACTGACTTTACGGCTGGCATTGCTTATGGGGTTTCACATCTATTTAATCATGCCGATTCTGTTTTGCAAGAAGCGATACTTTCTAAAATACAGTATAAAATATTTGAAAGTAACCAGTCGACAACACAATTTCAAGAAGACACTTTAAGAAGATTGCAAGTATATAAAAATGCTCTTCACGAAGGCAATATCATACCTTATTTTCAGCCTATTATAGATGCCAAGACTGAGAAAATCATGAACTACGAAGCACTAGCGAGACTAGAAACAAGTGAAGGTGAGATTATAAGTCCCTACTACTTTTTAGACTCCGCCAAAGAAGACAAATCATTCGAATACTTCACAAGACAAATGATGCAAAAAGTATTTAATATCTATGCACTCAATGATATAAAGATATCCATAAACATAAGTTATGAAAATATCAACTCCGAGACAATGGTCGATTACATTAAAAATAGACTCAATAAATATGGTGGAGATGGTGTAACATTTGAGATTCTCGAGTCTGAAGAGATGACGAATTATACTGTTTTGAAAAATTTTATACAGATAGTGAAAAATTATGGTTGCAAAGTCTCTATTGATGATTTTGGTTCTGGGTACTCCAACTTTACAAACATCTTACAACTTGATATTGACTATATAAAACTAGATGGATCATTAGTTGAAAAATTAAATACCGATGTCAATATTAGAAATATGATTAGTGGATTACTAACGTATTCTAAGAATGCAAAAATAGAAACTATTGCGGAGTTTGTAAGCTCTCAAGAATTAGCAACGACAGTCAAAGAATTGGGAGTTGATTATATGCAAGGGTATTTTTACGGGGAACCAAAACCTCCAAGTGAATATGGATTAAAAACAGAATATGTCAGAAATTAAATATGCTGGTTTTTGGATTCGTTTTATCGCATCTCTCGTAGACACTATTGCTTTGGCACTGCCTATTGCAATAATTATATATTTCATCAGCGATGGAAATTGGTTTGATTTTGTGCAGTATCAAAAAAATGTATTGATGGCTATGAGCGGTAATACTCATGCTCTAGATACTCAACCACAAACATCTCTGAAATGGGAACTGCTTTTTGAAGTTTCAGTTTTAGTAATTACTATGCTTTTTTGGAAACGATGGAAGGGTGCTACTCCTGGAAAGAAATTTGTTCATGTAAAGATAGTAGATGCTAAGACTTACGACGAGATTACAAACAAACAAGCCATTACCCGTTCTTTTGGTTATATAGTCTCTACATTTACATTTTTAATAGGTTTTTTAATGGTTGCTTACAGGAAAGACAAACGCGGTCTTCATGACTTACTAGCAGGAACGGTGGTGATATACGAAGATATTGAAGAGTCTAATCCTCAGTCATAAAAAAACTATCAACGCTTATATTTTTAAAGGCTGCGTTTAAAGAAGTAAAAAGACTAGGAAATTCTTCTTCCATCTTAGCTAACATCACTTTAGTACTTGCTCTTGCGTGAGGCATTTTAACATCAAAACGCATAGCCGGGCATGCTTCATCACCGATAGCGACTAAGTCATTATCTTGAACAAACGCAGTAAGTTGACGTTCTCTCATCTGAATTAAAGGACGAATGACTACCAAACCGTTTGTAGCGGTGTATCTAGGAGCTAATGATCGCATCTGACCATTATATATGAAGTTCATAAAGAAACTCTCCGCAGCATCATCCATGTGATGACCAAGGGCAACTTTGTTACACTCTAACTCCTCTGCAACAGAATATATATAACCACGTCTCATTCTTGAAAAGAAACTACAAAATGATGAATTCTTACGAATTTTCTCTTTTGCAAGCTCATAAGTTTTAGTATCTTTAACAATATGCTCTATTTCATACTCTTTACAATGCCGTGCGAGAGCATCATAATTCTCACCCATTCCGTATGAAATAGTAACGGCAATAAAGTCAAACTTAAAAGGAGCACGACGCTGTTGCTCTTTCATGGCATGAATCATAGTGAGCGAGTCTTTGCCACCACTAAGTCCTACAAGTATCTTATCGCCCTCTTCTATAAGAGTAAACTCGGCATTTGTTTTACCAAGTTTAGACATAATCTTTTTAGATGGTACTATGCTACGCATTGAGAGCCTTCCGCTGAGGAAAACATAGTGTTAACGTAGTCAAATGGATCTTATTCATTTGGTGTTATTTAATGGACTAACTATTTTATCTACCATTTTCATAACAAATTCCGCAGAGATAACCGCGCTTGATTCCATAAACTCATCAAATGAGAAACTAGCATCTGTATCTGCTGTATCGCTTATAGCACGTAAAATAAAGAAAGGCACATTTAAAGCGTTACAAACAACAGCGACACTTCCGCCTTCCATCTCTAAAGCATCAGCATTAAAGTTCTTTACAATTTCATCTTTAATAGCTTGATTGTGGACAAACTGATCTCCAGTTACGATAATACCCTCTTGAACTGTTTTTCCTAGTTCCTGTGCAACTTCTTTAGAAAGTGCAATCAAAGCTTTGTCAGCTTCAACAAATACGGAACCACCCGGAACGAATCCCATAGGATGACCAAAGGCAGTAATGTCTAAATCATGTTGAGAAAGTTTAGTAGCAACTATCAAATCTCCAATTTTTAAAGATGGATTAATCCCACCTGCTACACCTGAGAAAAGAAGCTTATTGCATCCAAAGTGTTGAATCATTGAAGATGCCGTAAGAGTTGAAAATACTTTACCAATTTTCGAGTGCGCAATAACTAATTCCGTACCTTTATAAGTTGCTTCATAATATACATTTCCAGCATACTCTGTTGTTTTGTATTCTCCCACTATTTCTAGAATTGGAGCTATTTCTTCTGGCATTGCACCCATAATTGCTATTTTATTCATACTACTCTCCCACTTTAAATGTTTTTGTAACTACTTCATAATGAGGTAATTTTTCTACTATCTCCGCATTTGCGTTGACTATACAACTTCCACCCCAAAAACCAAGACCATCTTCAAAACCAACACGATTTACAAAAACTAAGTTTGCACTGCATTCTGACGCAACTGTTTTTATAATTTTTTGCCATTGTTTCTCGATTTCTAAGCCATCATCACTAAAACCTCTAGCTGGGGATGCGACAAGAGCTATAATCAAATCAGGATTCTCTTTTATAAGTTCTTTATGTACGCTCTTATGCCATAAGTCTTCACATACTAGCATTGACACTTTAGTATCTCGCACTTTAAAGCTCTCAAAAACTTTTCCTGCTTCAAAGTATCTCGCTTCTTCAAACATACCGTAGTTTGGAAGATGCACTTTATTGTGTTTAGAAAGTAATTTTCCTTCACAAAAATAAAGAGCTGCGTTTACAAAGCCATTAGCTTCTCTAATAGCTCCGCCAACGACGATGTCTATATCTTTACTTGCATCTTTTAGAGCATTCAGTTCTTCTAGTACCCAAGCATCTTCACTCAGTTTATCTTGAAGTGAATAACCATTTAACGAGAGTTCTGGAAATACAATCAAGTCACTAGAGCTTTTATAAAGCTCTGTTATTCTCAATATCTCATCCAAATTTGAACGATTTAGTTTTGGAGAGATCTGTGCTAGAGTTACCTTCATACTATGAACAGATTTCTTCTTTTACTTTTTCTAAAGATGCCATATCTGAGATATTTAAAGTTGTAAGTTCTTTAGCTATTCTACGGTTAAGACCTTTAAGAGTCACTCCATTTCCAAATTCGATTGCCATATCAACATCACCAGCGATTGCTAAAATTGACTGTTTATATTTTACAGGCTTAACAAGTTGCTCTTTTAAAAGTTCAACCGCATCACTTTTTGTACTATATGGTTTCGTTGTTACATTTGAAATAACTGGAGCAGAAAAATTATCTGTCACCATAGTTTGCATAAGCTCAGAAAGTGGCTCTTGAGCAGGTGCTAAGATAGCACAATGTGAAGCTACGGACATATCTAAAAGAAGTGCACGCTTTGCGCCAGCGTCTTTAAAAGTTTGCTCGAGAGATACTAAGTCAGACTTCATACCAGCTACCACAAGCTGTCCATCTTGATTGTAGTTTGCAGGCCATACTTTTTTGCCATCAGCTTGTGCATCAGAACAAACCTTCTCAACAGAAGCGTCATCAAGACCTACTAAAACCATCATTCCAGCCTCTATCTCGTCACATGCCAACTGCATAAAAGCACCGCGTTTATGTACTAACTCAATAGCATCAACATAATCAATCGCGCCTGATGCGCAAAGAGCAGAAAATTCACCTAAAGAGTGACCTAAAAAAAGCTCTGCTTTAATATCAGGACAAGCATTAGTAAAAAGTTTGTAAGCTATCATCTGTACCAAAAGAATTGCTGGTTGAGTATAAGCTGTTTGTCCAAGCTTTTCATTCTCTTCAAAAATAAGTTCTTTAAAATCAACACCTATTCTCTCTCCAGCTTTAGCGAACATCTCACGTGCCACTTCACTGTTTTCATAAAAATCTTTACCCATTCCTATTGCTTGAGAACCCTGTCCTGCAAATATCATCGCTATTTTACTCATTAAATTTCCTTTAAATGTTCTTGATTATCAGATATTTTTTTTCTTAGTGTGTTTCTATTTAAACCCAACCTATCTGAGAGTTGGAGTTGAGACTTAAACTTCGTAAGACCAGCTCTAATGAGAGGAACTTCGTAAAGATATAAAAAGTTTCTGTAGTCACTATTTGAACCCATCTTATCATACAAATAATTTTCCATTATATTCATAAGTTCGCTATCGCCAATGTCTTGCATTAGATATGAAATAGCAACTTGTTTTCTTAAAGATTTCGAATTTTCCTTCAAGTCTGCATGAAAATTCTCCATATTAAACTCTTTAGTAAATCCAAATAATAGAGCTGCTTCTTTTACAAATAATTTCACTAAAAGGGCTACGTCTTCTTCTCTTTCTCTAAGAGGTGGAATTGTAAACTTTACGCTAAATAAATCATTAATAAAGTCATTTGTAAAAAAACTTTTTGAAGTTGCTATAACACGAATATTACTTTGGTTAATTGTATCTATAAGTCTTTTAATATTTGGTGAATTGTCAATATTTGTTATAATGATTTCATCACAGCTTTCTAAGCTGGTAAGTAGTTCATCAAAGTTAGACGCATCTAAGATAGCTGCGTCTGGAAGTATAAAAGAAGCTAGACTTTTTTTACCAACGCCAATCTCTCCCATAATGAGAGCATTGACATTAAGTGTCTTTAAAAGTGTTGCTGTTTTTTTTGCTTGGTAAGAAGCTTCCGAGGCAGTTACAAAACTAGTGACATCCACAGCCTGTACCACAACTCTCACCTTCTTCTTTCTTATTCTCAGAAGGTACGCCTGTCATCGCTTCTTCTTTTGATGCGTCTCTAACACTGTTTAATTTTATACTAAACATTAATTCTTTTCCAGCTAAAGGATGGTTAAAGTCGATAGTAATTGTGTCTGCACCAATTTCTTTAACAGTAACCTGAGTAGTTCCACCATCTTCCGCTTGACCATAAAGAGTCATTCCTAATGCTAAATCAATTCCTGCAAATTGGTCTGCTGGAACCTCTTGAGTAGCTTCTCCGCTATATTCACCATAAGCGTCTTCTGGTTTAACAAGTATATCTGCTTTTTCGCCTGCAGTCATATTAACAATTCCATTTTCTAAACCTGAAATAATTTGACCTTTTCCAAACATAAAAACAAGTGCGTCTCCACCCATATTACTATCTACTACTTTATCACCATCACGTACTTCGTATTCTATTGATACTATTTGATTCGCTTCTATTGCCATTGTTATGTCCTTTGATTATTTTGGCGAGTTTAGCATAAAATTATATATTACGGCTGAATATATAAACTTGCTTTATCTGATTCAACTGAATTAGGATACTTAACAATAATCGCTTCAAAAAAAGCCTGCGCATTTTTATTGTCTCCCGTCCTTTTCATTGAGAGCGCCGTATGCAGCATCAAATTAGGCATATAACTAGCCTTAGTGTAAAGTGCCGAGCTCTTTTTAAAATACGAAATAGCATTCGCATAATTTTTTCTCTTAAAATTCATTTCGCCTATCATATAATGTGCGAAAGCAGGTTTATAGTTCTTTTTAATTAAGTGTTTATAATATTCAATAGCATCTGTATAATACTTCTTTTTATAATACTTATCGGCTTCATTATATATATCTTGTGAACTCATCGATGACAGTTTACTTTCAGAGCTTTCTTTTGTCTTAGAACTTGTTTTTGTCTTAGACTTTAGCTCTTTAACTATTAGCGATTTAAATTTATTTACATCACTAACTAAAGCATTAAACTCTTTTTTAGAAACATACTCTCGACTAATATCATCCACTAATAAGGCCATTTGCGAAAGTAATGTTTTTTGCTCTTGAATATTTTTTGTATTCAGTTCTACAAATTCACTTAATCGTTTTTCATATTCATCAACATTAACACGAGTCAAATTGTACTTTTCATCTTGATTTTTTAAATGAATTTTATTATTGTGCGCTTTTCTACTTAAACTCTCTATAACACTCTGTAAACCATCTAGTCTATCTCTTAATGAGTCCAGTCTATTAGCTTGATTACTACTCTTAATTGAAACTTTATTAAGCTTGTTTTTTGTATCGAGTATGACTTTTTCATTTGAAGTGAGTCCGTAAGGATTTGAACTATCCATATTACCAGCACCAAACGCGGAAGGTTCGGCGCTGAGGATAATTACAGGGAAGATTAGAGAGAGTAAAAGAAGATTTTTACTCTTTTTCATAATACTAATAACTATGGAAGAAGTTTAAAATCTACACGACGGTTTTTAGCCCAACATGCTCGTGTTTTATCACTACATACAGCATTACTTTCACCATAACTTACCATAGATATACGAGATTCATCAATACCTTCAGATATTAAAGCTTTTTTTACATTGCTAGCACGTTTTAAACCAAGAGCGAAGTTATACTCATCACTTCCCCATTCATCACAGTTACCTTCAAGTTTAATGCTATATGATTTAGCCTCATTCTTTCCAAGATCTGCTGCCACAGAAACTTTTCCTTGCATTGCAGAATCTATCTCAAACTTATCAAATGCAAAATAAACAGCCGATAATTTACTTTCAACCTCAGACATACTTAAATCCGAGTTTGAACTTGAACTTATATTTTCATTTGATGATGAGTTTACTGCACTCTCTTCACTTGCCACTACTTCCGACTCTACACTTTTTACTTCTTGTGCATCTGATAATGTCTCTGTGTTAGACTTTGTGTCTACTGCTGGTTCACTTTGACTACATCCAGTGAATACTAAAAGTGCTGTTACTACACTTGAAAGAACTATGTTTTTCATATTTTATTTCCTTAATTATTTTTAAAACTAAAAACTATTATACCTAAAAAATGTCAATATAACTATAATTACTACCAGTCCATTGACTGAACTTTTCCATATTTAAGTGGGAAGAGATAATTTTTATTATGATTAACTCTTATTATCCCTATAGCACTCTGCTCCTTATAATTCTTAATAAAAAGTATTGCGTCTCCATCTTTTGAAAATCGTGGAAATTCATTTACACCGGTAGCAGTTAGTCTTCGGATAAAGTCTGTTTTCATTGAAATCAGATGTAGGTTAAATGTATTTTCATCATAGGCGTTTGAGCTTTCACGTGCCTTATAAACTATATAATCTCCATTTGAACTACAAGCTGAGTTACTTTTTCCATAGTAAACAATTTGCTCTACCTCATTGGTATTTAGTTTTTTTGAAAAAACATTTGGATATCCAAGTCTTGAAGATATAAAAACGATAGTATCTTTATTCATAAACTGAGCATTTACATCAATACCACCATAGGTAGTCTCGCGTTTATACTTCTTTGTTTTTACATTATACGAATATATATCAGGTTGTCCTTTTTTTGCCATAGTTAAAAGTAATGTATTGCCATTTGGACTAACATCTGAACAAATCATTATTCCATCGGATGATATGAGACTTGTAATTTTTAATGTTTTTATATCTAAATGTTTAAGTGTAGGGACTTTCGGATCTAATGCTGTATAATAAAAGGCTGTTTGTGACTTATTAGCCCATTTTGGAAAAATATTAAAACCACCTTTTAAAACAACTCTCTGATAAGCTAAAGTATAGTCAGATATAATAATCTCACTCTTTTTTGGACCTACAATACGAGAAAATATAACTTTTCTTTTCATCCATTCGACAGAGGGGGCACCCATAAATTCATTTATATCAAATGCTATCGCATGAGAGATAAACATATAAACATTTTCTCGACTTATTTTGTAGTTTTTAGAAAATTCAACTTCGTTATTTTTTAAGAGTTTCATTTGTACGTTTAAAGCGCCACTATCATCTTCAAACATTTTATATCTAAGTACATACTTTTTATTTCTATTGGAAGCTACAACATTTGTATTATTATAATGTGTTTTACGATGAAATCTATCAACATTGAAAATTGATATTACATTCAAGTCTGCAATAATTGATTTAAAAAACTTCAACTTAAAAGAGTCATCATAACTTATTGATGCGTCTTCCACTGCTAAAGATGGTAGTACATCAACTTTCTTTATAACCTCAATAGTAGCATCACCACCAAATAAGAATCCAAATAACATAAGTATAGAAAATAGTATTTTCAAGTTTATTCCTTAGATATAAGTAAAATAATAGTTCTTGTTGTTGTTTTTTCAGGGCTAAGTGGAAAAATAACATCTACAATTCTACTTTTAATTTTGTCAACTTCATTATTAAACCCTTCATTTGAGGAATAGGTCAAAATTCTGAAATCTATAAGCTTACCAATTGCGCTTAACTCAATAACACTCTTTACTCTAGATCCTTGCGAATTAGGAGGAACGCTAAAGTATTGATAAATAATTGCTTGAATTTTAGCATTATATTCATTTACTTCATCAGCAGTTGAATTACTTTTTGTAACTTTATGTATTGTTTTAGGAGTATTGCTATTTTTAATTTTAATTTTTTTCTCAATCTCTAAAAGTCGTCTTGAATCCTTTTTAATTTTTTTCTTTTGACTTTTTTTAATTTTTGGCGTCCAAACTTCATTAAATAAATTATTTACATCAACATTTTTCTTTCTAATCTTAGGAGACTTTACTGCTACTGCAGAAGTATCACTATTGGATTTATGATCTTTTGTACTTAGAGAAACAGAAATAAAGTTCGCTTTTTTCAAAGCAAAAGTTTTAGGACTCACTTCATTATTAAATGATAATGAAAAAATGATAATGATAATGAAAAAAAATGAAAATGAGAGAAAGCCACTTAAATAGAAATTGCTGTTATTATCCATTTGTAGCTAAAGATACCTCTACGAATCCAGCTTGTTTTACAGCTGCTAAAACAGACATAACAATTCCATAGTCTAAACTTCTATCCGCGCTTATAAGAACTGTAGCTTTCTTATCTAATTTTCTTGCATAGTTTGAAAAATTATCCATAAACGCATTAATAAGTTCAGTGTTTCCATTAAGTTTTACATTTGAGTTTTTATCTATCACAATATGCACAGGTGAAATTTTTGATAGTTGTTTTGATACTGAACCCTGAGGAAGTTTAATTTTTTCCTCGTAAACTATATTTGGAGCGATCACCATTAGTATGGCTAGAAGAACGAGCATTACATCTACTAAGGGAGTGATGTTTAGTTCTGGTTTTTCATCCCAATCATACAACATTCTTATGCCTTTCGAGCTATTATCGCATCACTTTGCATCTGAAGATACGATATAAGTTCAAAAGATTTTCTTTTTAAAACCTGATGATACGTATAAGCAAAAATTGCTACAAATATACCAGCAGCTGTTGCCACTAGAGCATCAGAAACACCACTAGAAATAACAGACATACTTCCACTAGTTTGTCCAATATGCGAAAATGTATCTAAAATAGAAACAACTGTACCAAAAAGACCAATAAAAGGTGTTGTAGAAGCAAATATAGAAAGTATTGATAGACCTTTAGTAGCCTCTTTTGTAGCAGCGATCATTCCTAGACCAAGAACTTCTTTTGAAATAACATTACTTGTTTTTATAAAATTATTTAAAAAAGAGTCTTCATTAACTGTAGTTGCGCCCATTAATAACGATTCTAATGAATTACTTTCAGAAGTAAGCCAGTTATTAATAGAAAAATATCTATAAAAAAATACCCAGTTTAAGACTATAAAGTATACTGATAAAAGAATCAATACACCTATAGTTACGGGATGACTTTTAAGATAAAAATCTATTAAACTGTTTAACATATATTATATTAGCTTTTGAGCTGCTGACTCTATTTTTGATGAAACAATAGCTATTGCTGAGCTTGAGTCAGCAACATCTTTAATTAGTTTCTTCGCATCATCGAGAGCCTGTGCAATTTCTGCTTCGTTATTACCACGAATTGGAGCTGCGCCTTCTACTAAAATTATAACTTTTTCTTCATCTACTTGTACAACACCCCAGCTAATTACAATAGCTTCAACTGATTTGTCTTCTTTTTCAACATCAACTACACCACTTGTTAAAAGCGTTGTAAGTGATGCATGTCCAGCAAGTACTCCGAATTCTCCCTCTTCGCCAGGAAGAACTACGCTAAGAGCTTTACCATTGAAGATTTCGCCATTAGGAGTTAGGATTTCAAGTTGTAATGTATCCATTATAGTCCTTTAATAAGCAAATCGCTTATTTGTTTTTTGCTTCTTTAGCTTTAGCTTCTTCTATACTACCAACCATGTAGAAAGAGTTTTCACTCATATCATCATACTCACCAGCTAAAATACCTTTAAAACCCGCAATTGTATCTTCAAGCTTAACATATTTACCAGGAGCACCTGTAAATACTTCAGCAACGAAGAAAGGCTGAGAAAGGAATTTCTCAATTTTACGAGCACGTTCAACAACATTTTTGTCATCTTCTGAAAGCTCATCCATACCAAGAATCGCAATGATATCTTGTAGGTCTTTATATTTTTGAAGTGTTTTTTGAACACCACGAGCAACACCATAGTGCTCTTCACCTAAAATTTGTGGATCAAGTAATCTTGAAGTTGAATCCAATGGATCAACTGCAGGATAAATACCTTTTTCAGCAATTTTACGGTTAAGAACTGTAGTTGCGTCTAAGTGAGCAAAAACAGAAGCTGGAGCCGGGTCAGTTAAATCGTCGGCAGGCACGTATACCGCTTGAACAGAAGTAATTGAACCATCTTTAGTTGATGTAATTCTATCTTGTAACGCACCCATTTCACGAGCAAGTGTTGGTTGGTAACCAACAGCCGATGGAATACGACCAAGAAGTGCAGACATTTCTGAACCAGATTGTGCAAAACGGAAAATATTATCAACGAACATAAGAACGTCAAGTTTTTTCTCATCTCTAAAGTACTCAGCCATTGTAAGACCAGTAAGTGCAATACGGTTACGTGCACCTGGAGGCTCTGACATTTGACCGTAGCACAGTGCAACTTTATCAAGTACATTAGAATCTTTCATCTCGTAGTAAAGGTCATTACCTTCACGAGTTCTTTCACCAACACCAGCGAAAACTGATAAACCATCATGACCATGAGCAACATTATGAATAAGTTCCATGATAATAACTGTTTTACCAACACCGGCACCACCAAATAGTCCAACTTTACCACCCTTAGCGTAAGGAGCAAGTAAATCAACAACTTTGATACCTGTTTCAAACATTTCAGTAGTAGTAGACTGATCTACTAGTGGTGGTGGAGCACGGTGAATTGACCAAGTTTCAGCATCAGTAATCTGATCTCCACCATCAATTGTTTCACCAATTACATTAAAGATACGACCAAGTACCTTATCACCAACTGGCACTTTAATCGGGCTACCTGTAGCAGTAGCATCCATACCACGTACAAGACCTTCACTCATATCCATAGCTATTGTTCTTACACGGCCATCACCTAAGTGAGCTGCAACTTCTAGTACTAAACGGTGTTCAGTACCTTCTAAACTAACTTTAACTTCAATTGCTTCGTTAATTACTGGAAGGTAACCATCGAAATCAACATCAACAACCGGGCCCATTACCTGGCTAATTTTTCCAATCATATTATTCTCCATTATTTCATAGACTCCACACCACTTATTATCTCAATAAGTTCTGTAGTAATTGATGCTTGTCTAGCTTTGTTAAACTTAACATTGAGTGCCTTAACCATATCTTTTGCATTATTTGTCGCAGTATCCATCGCTTGCATACGAGCAGAATGTTCTGCTGCAAGAGAATTGATTAATGCATAATACATATTATAGTCAACATACTTAGCTACTAAAGCATCAAGCATTTTTTCTTCATTTTCAGCTTCAACTTCTAACATAGAACTTTGTTGAACATCATCACATTCAAAACCATCTGTATCAACTGGTAATATTTTATTAATATGTAACTCTTGAGTTATCATATTTTTATAACCATTGTAAACTATATGAAGAGCATCTGTTTTACCCTCTATATAGTCTTCTACAGAAGTTTTAATAAATTCATCAGATCTTTCTTTATCTGGCTTAGAACTTAAATCAATTACAGAGTCAAATAGTTCAACTTCGTTATATTTAAAAAATTCTACACCTTTTTTACCGATTCCACGTAAACGCACTTTTACATTTTGTTCTTTATATTCTTTTAAAAGTTTAGTAACAGCCTTAATAGTTCGAATATTAAAACCTCCACATAAACCTTTATCAGCAGTAACAAAAATAATGTCTACCATTGTTGGATTCTCAATCTTGTTAAAACAACGATTTTCTATTCCACCAACTTTAGTACATTCTATACGTCCAGCTATTTCGGCAATTACCTGATTCATTTTTTGAGCATAAAGACGAGAACGTTTTGCTAAATCTTCTGCGCGGCGTAGCTTTGCAGTCGATACTAGTTTCATCGCTCTTGTAGTCTTCTGAGTGTTTGAAACACTCTTTATCTGTCTTTGAATATCTTTTAGGTTTGCCATTTCAGTATTCCTTAGTTAGCTATAAAGCTAGCTTTAAATTCTTCAAGAGCTTTCATAAGTAATGATTTTGTATCATCATCAACCTTAGAAGTGCTTCTAATATTCTCAAAGATTTGTGGATATGACGCTTCAAGGAATGGATACATTTCAGCTTCGAAACGTACTACATTTGAAGAATCCATATCATCTAAGAAGCCTGCATTACCAGCGAAAATAATTACTACTTGTTTTTCAGCTGAAAGTGGAGAGAATGGTCCTTGCTTAAGAACCTCTACCATTCTTTGTCCACGCTCAAGTTGGTTACGAGAAACTTCATCAAGATCAGATGCAAATTGTGCAAATGCTTGAAGTTCACGATATTGTGCAAGATCAAGTCTTAAAGTACCAGCAACTTGCTTAGTAGCTTTAATCTGAGCAGCACCACCAACACGAGAAACTGAAAGACCAACATTAATTGCTGGACGAACACCTGAGTTGAATAGATCAGTTTCTAAGAAGATTTGACCATCTGTAATAGAAATAACATTAGTTGGAATATATGCCGCAACATCACCAGCTTGAGTTTCAATAATTGGAAGAGCAGTAAGTGATCCAGCTCCATTTTCATCAGACATCTTAGCAGCACGCTCAAGTAAACGAGAGTGTACATAGAAAACATCACCAGGATATGCTTCACGACCTGGAGGACGACGAAGAATAAGTGACATTTCACGGTATGCAACCGCATGCTTAGATAAATCATCATATACGATTAGACCATGTCTAGCGCTATCACGGAAATATTCTCCCATAGTAACACCGGTATATGGAGCTAAAAATTGAAGTGCCGCAGCTTCAGCAGCAGTTGCAGATACAATTATTGTATATTCTAGAGCACCATGTTCTTCTAAACGACGAACAATTTGTGCTACGGTAGATTCTTTTTGACCGATAGCAACATAAATACAAACAACGCCATTACCTTTTTGGTTAATGATTGCATCTAATGCAACCGTTGTTTTACCAGTTTGTCTATCACCAATGATAAGCTCACGTTGACCACGACCAATTGGAACTAGAGCATCAATTGCTTTAATACCAGTTGATAAAGGCTCATGTACAGATTTTCTATCCATGATTCCAGGTGCTTTTTCTTCAACAAAACGAGTTTCTGTTGTTTCTATTGGACCTTTACCATCGATTGGCTCACCAAGTGCGTTTACAACACGACCAAGTAATGCGTCACCAACAGGAACACGTAAAAGTTTTCCAAGACGCTTAACACTCATTCCTTCACGAAGTCCAGTACCAGAACCAAGTATAACAACACCTACTTTGCTCTCCTCAAGGTTCATTACTAAACCTTGTGTACCGTCATCGAACTCTACCATTTCACCAGCCATAACATTGCTTAGTCCGTAAACTTGCGCAACACCATCAGCATAAGAAACAATTTTACCTGTTTCATTTATATCAACACTTAGTTCAAAGTTATCAATACGTTCTTTAATTATTGAGCTGATCTCGTCAGCTTGAATTTTTGCTACCACTATTCTTCTCCTCTTATCAAGTTAAATTGCTTTAATTATATGTTCTATAATTTGACTGTCGATTCTATCTTTAGAAAAATTAATTTCTATTCCAAGACCTGCTACTTCTACTTTAATACCATTAAAATCATTTTTAACAAATGACAATGTTATTGTAGAATTAAACTTTGCACTTAAACCATTACTTAATTCTTCTAAAACTTTTGACTCAATATCGCTATCACTATAAATGATACCAGTATAAGTTTTAGTAGAGTTTGCAATATCTTTTTTCAATTCTTTTGCAATTGCAGGAATGATATCAAGACGTTTATTTTCTACTAAAAGTTTGATAAAATTATTTATTCTGTCTGATGAAGCTGATTTAACAGCATCTAACAAAATACTTTCTTTATCATTACTACTCACAAGTGGACTAATAATGATACTTCTAAATTTTTCATCAGCAAACGAATCCGCTATGACAGAAAAAATATCTGCACTATTTTGAATAAATTCAATATCAGAGTTATCAGTTAAAGCTTTTATATACTTTTTTGCGATAAGTTCTTCCATTTAAGCAACCTTTTTCAAAATAATATTTGCCATAGACTCTTTGTCAAAACTCTCTGAACTTTGAGCAAGTGTCTCTTTGAGAATATTTTCGACAACACTGCGAACCATTTTTCTCTGTTCAAACTCTTTTGTAGACACACTTTGTTTAGAAATAATCTCTAAGTCTGCATCACATTGAGTCATGATTTTGTCATTAATTACTTTGTTTTCTTTTTTTGATGACACAATTAAGTCTTTTGCAAATTTTTCAGCATTAGAAATTTTTGCAAGTGCATCTTTTTTTAAAGTAATTGACTCTTCAAGTTTTTCTTGAACCTTTTTCAATTCACCAGATATTCCCTGACTTCTTGATGCAAAATAAGCTTTTGCAGGTTCTCCAACTAAATACCAAACAAGCCCAGCAAAAAGTAAAAAGTTGACAGTTCTCTGAACTATATCCGTTTCACCATGCCCAGCTTCAGATGCAAGTGCATAAGTTGATATCATTATGATTAATAATAAAATTCTACTCACATTACACCCTTATATTTGACTAAATTTAGCTTTAACAGCTTCTTTAAACATTGGAACTTGTGACATTAAGTCAGTAGTCAACTCTTCTTTGGATTTACAAAGTGATTGCTCAAATTCTAAATACTCTTTTGCAAGCTCAGCACGCTTTGCTTCTAATTTACTATCAGCTAATTCCTTAGCATCTGTAATAACTTTTTCTCTTAGGGCCGCAGCTTCTAGTTTAGCATTCATAACAATTTCTTCAGCTTTTGCGTTAAGCGCATTGATTTCATCATCATTAGAACCTACTCTATCGAGGTCTTTTTTGATATCATCATCACGATTATTCATAAAACTAAATAATGGGTTATAAAGCCAACTATTTAAAACGGCTATAAGAGAAACAAATACGACAAATGTAGCCAAAAGTAGTATTGGATTTATATCTAACATAGCACCTCCTAAAAGTTTCGAGATTATACTATGATTAAATTGAAAGGATAGTTAAATTAGAGGAAAAAATTGAATTTAATTTTTTATTGTTTAATAAGTGCCATAAAATCTTCTATCTCTTCTTGAGATGAAAACTCTAATGTTAAGCTTTTTTTTGATGTTTTCGTATTTAAACCAAGGTTAGTAAGTTTCTCTTTTAAAAGAATAAAGTCATATCTGATTTCTTCTTTCTTCAATACACTAACTTCTTCGCTTGTTTTCATACTTTTAATCATCGACTCAACTTCTCTTACGCTAAGTTTTTGTCCAATGATAGAATTAACCATTAAGTGTTGATTTTTATCATCTAATCCAACTAGTACTTTAGCATGTCCAGCTGTTATTTTTTTCTCTAAAAGCGCTTTTTGTGTTTTTAAGGAAAGCTGTAAAAGTCTTAAAGTATTTGTAATATGCGTTCTACTTTTATGAATTTTAGATGCTAACTCATCATGAGTTATATTATGGATTTTAATAAGTTCGCCATAAGCTTCTGCTAATTCAACTGCGTTTAACTCTTCTCTTTGGATATTTTCAACAAGTGCGTATTGACGCATCTTCTGTTCATCAGAATTTAATACGATGGCACGTATTGCTTTAATCTTTGCAAGTTTAGTAGCACGAAATCTTCTCTCACCCGCAATAATTACATATCCATCTATATCTTCAGTTACAACAATAGGTTGAATTAGCCCATCATTTTTAATAGATTCTGCTAATTCTAAAAGAGCTTCTTCATTAAAAGTTTTTCTAGGCTGAAATGGATTAGGTCGAATATCCTTTACAGATATTTCGATTACTTCATCACGATGTGTACTCTCATTTTCATAAGCTTCATCCATCTCTCCCAAAAGAGCGTCTAATCCACGTCCTAATTTCTTATTCTTCATTATCTCATTATCGCTTGTGCTAAATTTTGGTAAGCAATAGAACCACTCGATTTCACATCATAAAGTATAGCAGGTTTACCAAAAGATGGAGCCTCTGCTAGTTTTACATTTCTTGGGACTACTATATACTCATCATTTTGATCTTTAAACAACTTCCCTTTAAAATGCTGTTGTAAATCTGCAAAAACTTGTTTGGAAAGGTTATTCTGCGCGCTAAACATAGTTGGCACAAAACCTTTAATGCTTAGTTTAGGATTTATTGATTTTCTTACTAATTTCACAGTGTTTAAAAGTTGGGCTAAACCCTCAAGTGCGAAGAACTCACATTGAATAGGTATAATCACAGAATTAGAGGCACAAAGAGCATTAATAGTCATTGGTCCCAGTGCTGGTGGGGAATCTATAATAATATAATCATAATCTTTTTGGACATTCGCAATAGCACGCTTTAGAACTAGTTCACGTCCTTTCGCCTTCTCTGTATCGTAATACTCTTTTTCTATACCCACAAGACCTATATTCGAAGGTGCCAGGTGAAGAGTATGTAAATCCGACTTTAATATAATCTCTTTTAACTTTTTTGTTCCTATAAGGACATGATAAATATTAAACTCATAATCATTTCTATGAAACCCCAAAGAGGTAGTAGCGTTTGCCTGTGGGTCTGAGTCTATTAGGAGCACTTTTTTCTCAGCTACTGCTAATGATGCGGCTAGATTAACAGCTGTTGTAGTTTTACCTACACCACCTTTCTGATTTGCAATTACTATTACTTCGCTCATCTTAAACTATATATCCTCTCACCATTTATCTTTAAACTTCCATCATCTTGAAGTTCCGTATCATTCAAATGAATTTTAACACCATTGACATGTGCATATAAATTTTTATTTGTATTGTATTCTAACTTATATTTACTAAATACTTGCTTCCATAAAACTTTTTTAGCAATATTTATAAAATAATTTTTTAAGAGAATTTCTTTACTTATTTTTATATCTAAATGAGCAAAGCCAGTAGGTGAACTTACCAAGTTTAAACCTACCCCACAGACAAGTCTATCATCTACTATATTAGTAATCATACCAGCAATTTTTTTATCTTTTAAGTACAGATCATTTGGCCACTTTACTAAAACCTGAGAACCTAGTTCGGACAAGGTTTCTTTTAAAATATAAGAAAAATAAATAGAAGCAGATTCTATTTTTAAATCTTTTGGTAAATCAGAGATCTTCACACTAAAAGATAAAAAGAGATTTCCTTCTTTTGAATTCCAAGAATTATCACGACTACCAATACCTGCTGTTTGAATATCTGCCACAACGGCAATACTCGCTATTGTTTTATCTTGTTTAAGTAAATTCTTAAGGTATGTTTGCGTTGAGGGGAGGCTCTTAAAGAAAAGTGTCTTCAAGATTTAATCTTTTTCCATTTATATAAGATAGTACATCCATCTCTTTTTTAGACTGAGGTTGCACACTGAAGATTCTCAGGCTTCCTCTTTCACAAGTTATAACAATACTATCAGTATCTATAGAGATTATTTTGCCTATGCTATTGTGAGATATTTTTTCTTCTAAAGATATCTTTTTTAATTTCAATCCGCTTTTTAAATAAATTCCAGGCCATGGAGTAAATGCGCGGTATTTATTATAAATAACGTTTGCATTGTCAAATGTCACTTCTCCATCTAGTTTTGTAATCTTTTTACAGTGTGTCGCTTTGTGTTCATCTTGTCTCACGGGAACATATGAAGAAAAGTTTTCTAAAACATCAACTGTTAAATCTGTCGCAACTTGAGTTAACAGATCAAAAAGAGGAGAAACCATCATATCTTTATCTACGTCAATTTTCATTATTTTTAAAATATCACCAGTATCTAAGCCCTCTTCCATAAGCATTGCGGTAACACCAGTTTCTCTATCATCATTTAAGAGAGTCTGCTGAATTGGACTCGCCCCACGATACTGAGGGAGTATAGAGGCGTGAAGATTTATACAGGGTGCATGGTCTAAAATTTTACGAGGGAGTATTTGTCCATATGCTGCCACAACGATGTAATCACACTCTATTTTTAGAAGCTCTTCTACGACTTCATCATCACGAAGGCGATTTGGTTGATAAACATTAATATCATGTACTTGCGCTAAAACTTTAACTTCCGGCGCTGTCATAACTTTTTTGCGTCCAACCGGTTTATCTGGCTGCGTATAAACACTCACTACATTAATATCTGGCTCTTGTATCAATCTTTGTAAAATTTTCTCGGCGTAATCTGGTGTACCCATAAAAATAATGTTCATGCTTAAGCCTTTGTAAAGAGCGTACCACCACTATGTGTCGCGTTTAATGTATAGTTTTTAACATCATCTAGGTTAAAACCACTTGCCAAAAACATATCAATATTTAATTTCTGCAGATATGCTGCCGCTTTTAACTTTGTAACTATGCCACCAGTTGCAAAAATATCATGAGGCGTTGCGTCTTTATTGAGTTCTTCATCACTTATTGAATTAACAACTTTTAAAACTTTTGCATTTTTATGTTTTCTAGGGTCCATATCGTAGTAGGCATCTATGTCTGAGAGGATTATAAGTAGGTCTGCGTTTATATGAGCGGTAATGTATCCTGAAAGTTGATCATTATCTCCAACTTCTAACTCTTCTGTTGCTGTCGCGTCATTCTCATTTACTATAGGGATTATTCCATTGCTAAGAAGTACTTCAACTGTGTTTTTAATTCTTTGTATATCATCAATTTTATTGAGATTAGCAGCAGTTACTAAAACTTGGGCACATAAAAGAGCATATTTTTCAAATTTCTCAGTATATTCTCTCATGAGAATTGGTTGTCCTAAAGAGGCTAAGGCTTGTTTGTTATGCAGAATACTTCTGTCAAGCTTTAACTTTGTATATCCTGCTGACACTGCGCCTGATGACACAAGAATTACTTCATTCTCTTTTTTTAGCTCTACTAAATACTCTACAAGTGATTGCATTCTATCTAGAGCTAGCTCTCCATTTTGAGTTAAAACTGCACTACCAACTTTAACGACAATTCGCATATTTACTACTTTCTATCAGTCTGAACTAAATTAAAAAGAGCATGCTTAAGCGCATCTATATTTTTATGAGTCGCTGAAGATATAGGTGCTATCAAATATGGCTGAGTTTTATCAAAACCCAATTCGTCTGATGCGCTTTTTTGAATGTAAAAAGGAATTTTAGAATCAAATTCAAACTCATTTTCATAACTTGCTTTAAGACCAAGCATCTCTATAAAATCATTGACCTGAGCATTCAATTCATCTGGTGGGATAACATCTGAACGAGTTAACGCTATTGCAAACTTACTCTCACCTAAAATTTCAGAGAATGAAGCTATCTCATCTTTAAGAACTTCAATCTGCTCTTTTAGCTCTCTATAGTTTCCTAAATCTACCATGTAAAGAAGTATTTTCGTACGTTCAATATGACGTAAAAATTGAATTCCTAAACCTTTACCCTCATGAGCGCCACCAATAATTCCAGGTATATCTGCCATTACAAATGACTCGTAGTCCCCAATATTTACTTGACCAAGCTTAGGAGTTAGTGTTGTAAACTCATAGTTCGCTATTTCTGGTCTTGCATTTGATACAGTTGAAATAAGCGTAGACTTTCCAACATTTGGAAAACCAACAAGTCCAATATCGGCTATGAGTTTAAGGTCAAGCTTAATAGCTCTAGTTTCACCCTTTTCACCTGGTTGTGAATAAGTAGGTCTTTGATTTGTTGGTGACTTAAAGTGAGTATTTCCGAGTCCACCTTTTCCACCTTGAAGAAATTTCTCTTCTTGACCATTTGTAGTCATATCAAAGAGAATATCGCCAGTGTCATTATCAATAATCTGTGTTCCCGGTGGAACAATAACTACGGTTTTAGAACCTGATCTTCCAGTACAGTTTGAACCTTCACCTGGTTTTCCACCTTCTGCTTTAATATGCATTTTTCTTTGAAAATGAGAGAGTGTATGTGTGTTATTATCACATTTAAAATAGATGTCACCACCTTTTCCACCATCACCACCATTTGGACCACCATTGAGTACAAACTTTTCACGACGAAACGCGACACACCCTTGTCCACCTTTACCTGAACTTACTGTTAATTCGACGCTATCTGTAAACAAATTTGCTCCTTGAGTATCTATGTTAATTAGAGATACTTTATTGTATTAAAACTAAAATACTTAAAAATTGACTTTGATAAAAAAAGAGTTAATTGTTAAATATTTGTTTGGTTTGGAATATTAAATTCCGTTATGAGGGAATAGAATAAATGGGCTAAGCCCAAATATTTGTAGAATTAAGCTGCAGGAACTACTGAAACTTGTTGACGTTTTTTATCTTTACGTTCAAAAGTAACTACACCTTCAATAAGTGCAAATATAGTATGGTCTTTTCCCATTCCTACATTGTTACCAGGGTGAACTTTAGTTCCACGTTGACGAATAATAATGTTACCAGGAATAACAACTTCTCCACCAAATTTCTTTACACCAAGTCTTCTACCAGCCGAGTCGCGATTATTCTGCGTACTACCTTGACCTTTCTTATGTGCCATTCTATGCTCCTTGAGTTATGTTAGCTTATGCAGCTATTTTCGTGATTTTAACACGAGTGAAGTCTCTTCTGAAACCACGTTTAACTTTACTATCTTTACGACGACGTTTCTTGAAAATTACTACTTTTCTGTCACGTCCTTCATTGATAACTACAGCCGTTACTACAGCGCCTTCAACAAAAGGAGCTCCCGTTTTAAGTTCACCAGCATTTACTGCTAAAACTTCTTTGATTTCTACAACAGAACCAGCTTCAAGTGACATTCTATCTAGTGATAATTCATCACCTTCTGTAACTTTATACTGTTTTCCACCATTTTTAATTATTGCGTACATCTATGGTCCTTAAATAAATATGTATTTCTACAAAAAGTGCCGGAATTATACCCTAATAAGCTTTAAGTTTTATTTAATCACTTTTACTAAAGCTACAGCGTCTATCTCTACTAGTGCATTTTTAGGTAATGTTTTTACTGCTACCGTTGCTCTAGCTGGTTTATGAGAACCAAACCCTTCTTCATAAACTTCATTTACAACTGCAAAATCATTCATATCCGCTAAGAAAATTGTAGTTTTTAAAACATTGTCTAGTGAACTTCCAGCTGCTTCTAGAACTGCCTCAAGGTTTTTCATTACTCTTACAGCCTGTACAACTACACCCTCGCTTAAGAGTTCTTCTGTCCCCTCTGGAGTTAAAGCAATTTGCCCTGATGTATATACTATGCCATTGGCTACTACGGCTTGGGAGTATGGTCCTATAGCTGAGGGTGCTTTTTCTGTTTGTACGAATTTCATTGTTTTCCTTTATTTTCTTTTTCTTTATTTATTTCAAATTTTTCTTGGGCATTGTCCATGAACGCTTGAAACGTATCCTCATCTCTATGCCCTAAAGAATTATAAAGAATCACACCATTACTATCTGTGAAATAGTGTCTTGGAACAGGTGAAGTCTCAAAATGTTCCGGAATATTATCGAAATCACGTACCAACTGTACTGTAATAAATTCTTTCTCTAAACGCTGGATAACTTTATTATCTTGCAATGTTGTGTTTTTAAACTTTTGACACCATCCACAGGTTGCTGAAGTTATCAGTGTATACACAAGCTTTTTCTCTTTTTTTGCATCGAGTAAAGCTTGCGTGTAATCATCTTGCCATCCCAGTTCAGCACTAAACAGTGATGTAAGTAATACTAAGAGTAATAATAGTTTTTTCATATTTACTTCCAATCCTCAATAAGTACCTTAAATACTTTATGTAAGTCTTCTACCTCTGCACGAGTTGTTCTTTCATTTACAGAGTGTATAGAGTCATTTCTAACGCCAAATTCAATAACTTTCACACCTAGTGGTGCTATAAATCTTGCGTCACTTGTTCCACCAGCAGTGGAATGTTTTGGTTTTGCATTGGTAACTTTTTCTATCGCACTGTCCATCATTTTAACCAGTTTTGTATTAGTATCCGTTTTAAAAGGGTAAGAACCCTGTGTTAAACGCAACTCATAATCAAGTCCAGCAAAATGTTTCGCAACAAATTCAATAACCTCTGTTTGTGTTGTTTTAGTATTATTTCTCACATTAAACATCATTTTAAGCTCATTAGGCGTTACGTTCGTCACCTGCATACCTGAGCGAATATCTGTTATAACAAACTTACTTGGTGCAAAAAACTCATCACCATTATCCAAATCAATGCCAGCCATCGATCCCAAAATTTTAGAAATATTATGTATAGGGTTTATCGCTTTTTCTGGATACGCGGCATGACCTTGTTTGCCCTTGAGTGTCACATAGCCATTTATTGAACCACGTCGACCTATCTTTATAGCATCTCCAAGTCTATCTTCGCATGTTGGTTCGGCTACAACTACCGCATTTGGAAGTAAATCATTGTTCTCTAAAAATTCTAAAATCTTCACAGTGCCATTCACAGCTTCGCCTTCTTCATCCGAAGTAAGCATTAATGAAAGTGTTCCATTAAAGTTTTTTGCTTCTTTAACAGCCTGTATAAACGCGGCTAAACCGCCTTTCATATCTTGCGCGCCACGACCATATATAAAACCGTCTTTTTCCACCGCCGTATAAGGGTCAGTATCCCAGCCACTTCCAGCTGGAACTACATCTACGTGTCCTGCAAAACAGAGGTGCTCACCTTCTCTAAACTTTTTATATATAAAAAGGTTCTTCACATCTTCTACATCTATTCGAACAGCGTCAAAACCAGTTAAATATTCTTCTATAAAGTCTAGAAGTCCGCCATCATCTGGTGTTTCGCTTTTTGTACTTATAAGGTGTTTAAAAAGTTCTATTACGTCCACGGTTTATTTTCCATTCTTTAGTATTCTAAGCGCTTCTTCTTCATTGTCAGTTCGCATTAAAGACTCACCAACTAAAAATGCGTCAACACCCGCTTTACTTAAGTCTTCTAGTTGTCCATGTTCATATATACCGCTCTCTGCGACAATAACCTTACCATTTGGAATAAGCGGAATAAGTTCGTAACAGAGATTCATATTCATCTCAAAAGTTTGAAGGTTTCTATGGTTAATACCGATAATATCGCTTCCTGCGTAAATTGCCTTAACTAAATCTGTCTTATCGTGAACCTCAACTAGTGCTTCCATGCCTAAGTGTCTTGTATATGCAAGTAACTCTTTAAGCTCTTTTTTCGAGAGGGCCGCGGCAATAAGTAAAATAAAATCCGCGCCATGAACAAGTGCTTCTAGAACTTGATACTTTGACACTATAAAATCTTTTCTTAAAAGAGGTATTCCTACATAACGACGAATACCACCTAGGTAATCAAGTGAGCCTTGAAAAAAGTGAGGTTCCGTAAGTATAGAAATAGCGCTTGCCCCTCCGCGTTCATATGCCTGAGCAATTGCAAGCGGGTCAAAGTCCTCACGAATAATTCCCTTAGAAGGAGAAGCTTTTTTCACCTCTGAAATAATTCTATATGGGTCTTCTGGCGTAGCTGTTAGGTAAGGAAAAACATCACGAGGCACTCTTGCGTTAAATGCGAGTGAACGACCAAGCCAATCTAATGAGAATTCTTTCTCGCGTTTAACTAAATCTTCTTTTGTTTTTTTAATTATGTCATCTAAAATCATTTTTTACTTATTACCTTTTTATTTTTTAAACAATTCTCTATTTTTTTCATATGCAAGAGAACTTCTGGATCATTTCCACCCTCTAGCTTTACAACTCTTTGCATAAGCTTATGAGCTTTTTCACATTCACCAAGTTTATAGTATCCCCAAGCCTTTGAGTCTAAATAGTACGATGAACTTGGTTGCATCTTTAACACTCTTTCTATATAATCCATACCAATTTTTACATCGATTTCATGATCTATTAATATATAACCCAAGTAGTTAAGATACACAGGTCCTTGATCTTCAAGTATCACTTTTTTAAGTTTTTCTACAACTCGCTGTAAGAGTTCTTTCTTGTTTTTATCTTTCGCGCTTTCATACTCATATATAGCGCTTCTTCCTAGGTAGTCTATTTTCGAAGTTCTTTCATAAAGTTTTTGGGAAAGGGCATATGCTTTGTCATAATTTTTTGATGCTGTATAAAGTTGTAACAACACCTCATCATCAACACTTGAGTGTTCTAAAAAATCCATAAGCGCTAAATAATCTTTTTTGTAAGAGTATATTTGCACTATCTTTTTAGCAACTTCTTCATTCTTTTTAGACTCATAAAGTCTTAAATATGTTGAAAGCAAACCACCTACATTGTTTTCATTACTATAAAAACCAATAAGTCTCATACAAATTCGCTCTGAACATCCTAACATTCTAGAATGTGTTTCAAGCTGGGCTATTGCCTCTTTTTTTCTGTTTAGATTCACATAGAGTATAATCGACATTCTATCTAAAATCTTTTCATTGTACTCTTTGGTATAAGCACTTTCAAGGTACTTTAACGCAGTGTCATACTCTTGGCGTTTAGAGTATACGTCACTTGCTAAAATATAATCATTAGGATTTTTTGTCATCTTTGCAAGACTAATAGAAAGAGTAGTAGCTTCATCAAGTCTATTTAAATCAAACAGAGAAACTACCTTAAGTCTTTGTAGAACTGGATTTTGAGGAGAATCTTCTAGGTGAGTATCTACTCTTTTTATTAATTTTATATATTTCTTTGCTAAGAGGTCATTTTGTAAAGAACGATAAAGATACTCTTGTTTCAAAGATTTTTCATACAAAATAGTAAAAAGCTCTGAAGCGGCAACATAGTCTTTAAGTTCCTCTGCACGTAACGCAAAGAGTATATAACTGTCTTCTCTGTCAAAAGCCTTTTGGCTTGGTTTGAGTGAGCTTAAGTCTTTACAGGAGACGAGCAAAAGTGACAATGCTAAGAATAGTACATATTTAACCATCAATAATTCCTGGACACTCAACTTTAAGTTCATCGACTCGTGTTTTATAATAATCCCAAAAAGGAAATGTCATACACTGAGAAGGACGTTCTTTATATATTTTACAGCCATTTGTATCTCTATCATAAAAAATACACTCATGGGAGCCATTATGAACTCTCTCTTTTATCGAGTATTGATAATCTTTTTTAAAAAGGTATTCTACTGCAAAATCATTAACGCTCAAATTTAGGAGTTCAGCAATTTTAAATATTTCATTTTTACTTACATATATATAACCACTCTCACCAGTACAGCATCGCCCTTCGCAAGTTGAGCAAGCATTGGTGTTAAAGGCATATGGGTAACCCTCTTTTTTTATTATAGTTGACATTTTATACTCTGTGTTTTAGCTTTTTCATATATTGCTTTTGCTTCTTGTGAATGTTCATCCCCAACCATACTAATCAGAGGTTCTAAAACATTCATCATCGCTTTTGAACCATTTCTAGCATGGATTAAGATTAATGAAGCTTTTTTATCTATCTTAGGATGTACAAAACGTACGTCTACCACCCTCATCTTTACTTTGGCAAGCTCTTCGCAGATATCGCCAAATTGACTCGCTTCATAACAAAAAACAAAATGTGAACTTGGTTTGAGTAAACGCGATACTTTTTTAAAGAAACTCTCTAATGGCAGGTTATAGTTATACCTCGCGTTTAAGAGCATTTCATTCTCGCTTCTCTTCGCTCCAGCAGTGTAAAAAGGAGGGTTTGAGATAATGTAGTTAAACTTTTCCTCATCTTCAAACTCTAAGAAGTCTGAGTTATGTAAATCATATTTTATTTTATTTACCCTTGCGTTTGTAGTCGCGTACTCAACAAAGAGTTCTTGCTTTTCAACGCCGCTAAGAGAGACTTTAGGATTGTCTCTAGCAACTAGCAACCCAACAATTCCACACCCTACTCCTACGTCTAACACTCTCCCTTTAGGTTGTAAAGAATTGATAAAATCATACAAAAAAAGTGAATCCGAGTTATAGCAGTATCCACTCTCTGGTTGATAAAGTAACATCAAACTCCTTTTAGATATAATTATGTAATTATAACTTAAAGGCTTTAAATGATTATTATTCCTGCACGTTTGGCATCAACGCGCTTCCCTCAAAAAGTTCTCGCAGATATAGGTGGCTTGCCTATGGTTGTCAGAACGGCTCAAAGAGTGGCGCATCTCGACAGAGTTGTAGTCGCGGCAGATAATGAGAAAATAATCCAAGTATGTAAAAAATATGGCATCGAAGCGATGATGACCTCTACTACGCATAAAAGTGGTACAGATAGAATCCATGAGTGCGCGACTATTTTAAAACTACAAGATGATGAAATCATCATCAAT
>CAWUTM010000014.1:0-30255 GCA_963925755.1 uncultured Sulfurimonas sp.
AATAATGCCTCGAATAGAACTATCACGAGAAAACTTCTTTTATAATCTCAACGAGATAAAGAAACAAACAAAAAGCGTAGACAAAATTGCCCTTGTTTTAAAAGACAATGCTTATGGACATGGACTTATAGAAATAGCTAAACTGGCAAATGAATATGGCGTAAAAAAAGCAGTAGTTCGTTCAGACAAGGAAGCTTTGGAGGTCGAAGAGTATTTTGATTACGTCTTAGTCTTGTCTGACATACCTACAATTGCAAGTAAAAAAATACACTACGCAATCAATGATATAAACAACATACGTAAATTTCCAATAGGTTCTCTAGTGGAGCTTAAAGTAGATACTGGAATGGGTAGAAATGGCGTCTCTTTAAATGAGTTAGACAAAGCGTATGAGACTATAGAAAAACAGGGCTTAAAACTTAAAGCGGTTTTTACGCATCACGCCTGTGCAGATGAACTCGATGGTGTATATGAAGAGCAAAAAAAGAGTTTTTTAGAACTTAAGAAAAAAGCTCCAAAAGGGTTAAGGTTTCACTCTTGTAACTCAGCGGCTCTTTTTCGTGAAGATGATTTTGATGAGGATATGGCAAGAGTAGGAATCGCAGCTTATGGTTGCTTAGAACTTCCTCAAGAGTTGAGTCCTGTAAAATTAAAACCTGTTCTTTCCCTTTATGCAAGAAAAATTTCAACACGAACTCTTGAAAAAGGTAAAAGTGTTGGATATAGCGCTTCGTACAGAACTAAGTGTGAAGAGAGTTTGGGTAATTATGACCTCGGTTATAGTGATGGATTTTTAAGGGTTTTATCTAACACTTATGAAACGCCAGAGAAGATTCAAATCGCCGGAAGAATTTCAATGGATAACAGCTCATTTCTTTGTGATAAAGAAGAACTTCTGATTTTTAATGATGCAAGAGAAGTTGCAAAAGGTGCTAAAACTATCAGCTATGAAATCTTAACGTCTTTGAAGTCCCACATTAAACGCGAGGTTGTCTAAGAGTTGATCTTTATAATGGCGTTTGAGAAAAGAACGCCATCCACCCCAAGTAAAATAAGTTCTTCAATCTCTTCCTCATCTTCAATCTGCACTAAAATTTTTGCGTCGAACATATAATCTTCCGCAATGCTTTGAGCTGTTTTTGCTAACTCTGTAGCAATGCAAATATATTTTGCGTTAAGAGTTGAAGCATAGACTAGTTCCGTAATATTTGTAACACTTAAAACGAATGAAATGCCATTGTCGTTAAGGTGTTTTATTATGTCTAAGTTGTTCTCATTAAAGTCTACAAAGAGAGTAGACGAAGGCGGTGTTTTTACTATGGCTTCAATATCCATAATATGATAAAAACTTTCACTTTCAAGAAATCTATGTCCAAAAAATAGCATTTAGGAATCCTCCTCTATACATTCTGTAGAACAGTAGTATTTTGCGTTACTGAGAATTGACTCGTCAATATCAGAATAAACAGAACAGTTCGCGCATTCAACCATATCATTTGTTATAGGCATTTTTTTGCTTTTCTTAGATTTAGTAGTGATATTTTTCTTCTTGATAAACATAAAATACACAATAGCGATAACACCAATGACAAGTAAAACTTTTAATATCATAAGTTTTCTCCTAGAAGTAAATAGTGTCTATTCTTCGTTTCTATGATTTTATGATTTTTTATATCTTCTACTTCTTGGAAAACTTTCTCACCTTTGTAAAAAAGAAGTTTAGATGACTCATCACGAAAATTTTCACTCAGTTTTAGAAGCATTTTGGTGTCCGTTACGGCACGTGAAGTTATCATGTCAAATATTTGTGGAGTCATGTTTTCAACTCTTTTTTTAACAACAGTGACATTTTTCAAACCTAAGTCGGCTTTTATAAACTGTAAAAAGCTAGCGCGTTTAGCCAGAGGTTCAACGAGTGTCACTTCTGTGTCCGGAAGTGCAAGCGCGAGTATCATCCCTGGAAATCCAGCGCCAGTTCCTATGTCCATAAGAGTTTTTACTTGAGGAATAAAACTTACCGGATAGACCGCGTCATAGATAAACTCGTCTATTGTTTTCACATCTTTTGCGCCGGTCAGGTTGTGTACCTTGTTCCATTTTTGTAAATGCTCTTTATACTTTTGAATGTTCTTGAAAAAGTCATCAGGAAGTGGTATCTTCTCTTGAGTTAATGTAGCTTTTAAATCCAATAAAATATCCTTTTAGAAATATATTTTATCTAAAATTTAGTTAGTTTTTAGAAGATATCTTTTCTAACATGGAATTAACGATAAAGTGATTATAATTTTAAAAAAATTTGGAACCTTATGCGATACCTTTTAATTACTTTTATATTGTTCTTTAGCGCATGCAGTATACAAAAGTACGAGCAGAGTGAACCAAAGATTATTATCATTAAAACGCCAAAAATAAAATTTGCGGATATAGGCTATTTACAACATAGCGGCAACGCTCTTTCTTTGGAACTTTTTATGGCGGGGAAATCTATAAAAACAATTAGGATAAATCATTTAGTTTGTATAGACGAAGGTTGTATGAGTCGTAGTACTTTTAATGAAGAGTATTTAAATGAAAGTTATCCTGATAAGCTATTGCAAAACGTCCTTTTGGGAAAAAGTATATACAATAAAGAAAATATTTGTAGGAATGGTGATGGTTTTGAGCAAAATATAGAAAATGATAATGTAAGCATAAAATATAAAGTTAATCCAAATGAGATATTTTTTAAAGATAGAAAAAATAGTATAATATTTAAAATCAAGGATATAAATAAATGATAAGAACTAAAGTTCAATACAGTGAGGCACTAAATGCCGAGTCGTAGTAAGATAAGTAAGAAATTTGTAGGAGCACACTGCTCGGCGAGCGGTGGCGTATATAACGCGATAACAAACGCAGAGGCGATAGGTGCAAAAGCTTTCGCACTCTTTACAAAAAATCAACGCCAATGGGTTGCAAAAGACTTAGATACGGAGACTATAGACAAGTTTAAAAGTATGCTAGACTCTAGCGGGATACTTCCAAAACACATACTTCCTCATGATTCTTATCTTATAAACCTAGGTCACCCAGAAGTGGAAAAGTTAGAAAAATCTAGAGTGGCTTTTATAGACGAATTACAACGCTGCGAGCAACTAGGACTAGATCGTTTGAATTTTCATCCAGGAAGCCACCTTGCAAAGATTAAAAAATCAGATAAAGAAAACTTAGAAATAATGAAACCTATCGAAGATGTTTGTCTTGACGTAATAGCAGAATCTATAAACATAGCGCTTGATAAAACACAGGGCGTGAGCGCGGTACTAGAAAATACAGCAGGGCAGGGAAGTAACCTTGGATGGCGTTTTGAGCATTTGGCGCATATTATAGACAAGGTGGAAGACAAAAGCCGTATTGGCGTTTGTATAGACACTTGTCATATGTTTACCGCGGGTTATGACATTAGAACGCGTGAAACTTATGACGCAACTTGGAATGAGTTTGAGAAAGTGGTAGGGTTCAAATATCTTATGGGTATGCATATAAATGATTCTAAACCACCATTGGGAAGTCACGTAGATAGACACCATTCTTTGGGTGAGGGTGAAATTGGGCTTGATTCTTTTAGATTTCTTATGAACGATGAGAGAATGAATGACATCCCTTTAGTTCTTGAAACAATAGATGATACTATATGGAAACAAGAGATAGAACTTTTATATTCTTTTGAAAAATAGTTTATAGACATAAGAGGAAAACATTTGAATACTTTAGTAAACTTTTTAAACACAGAAAAGATAGAAGAATCTGATATATTTGTGCATCTTAAATGTACTGTCGTCGAAGGAAATATTCTTCAGTATTTAGCGAGACAATATATGCAGGGTGAAGAAGACATTCTTGTGTTATCACTTTTATATGAGTTATATAAAAGCGATACGTATGCGCATCTAGAGTATTTAAAAGACGTAAAGAACCTCTTAGAATTGGGGTGGGTACATCAGCAAAGTTTTACTCCTCTTAAAATTTCCGATGTGACTCCTTTAGAACTTTTAAATACGGCAGTTGGACTTACTCCCGCATTTTTAAAGTTACTTCAAGAGGGTGCACTGGATTTAGACTTACCAGATATAAAGCCATATGCTGATCACCTTGAGTATCTGCAAGATCAGTTTTTTCGTATTGAACTTTATCAAAAAATGAGTCTTATTCGCCAAAATGTACATGAACATTCCCTTGGAATAGATAGAATTCAAACAAAACTTAAACTCCTTGAAACAAGAATAGATGAACGAATAGCTCAAACATCAGAAAATCTTGTACTGGATAAATTTTTTAAACAGAAAAAAATGTCAAATTTAGAGCAGGTTATATTTATAGCGTTACTGCGTGAAGAGTATAGCGCTACAGACACTTCACTTCGTGAAATGAATGCTCTTATAGATTTGATTTCATTGGATGATTATGAGCGTATTAAAAACCGTTCACTTTTAGAAGAGGGGTCTAACTTACTTAATAATGAGATTATTGATTATGAAGAGATGTTAAACCCTTTTGGAGGAATATCTCGATCTTTTTATATAATAGATGAGGTCTTGCAGGGTATTATCCATCCTCAAAAAACTAAAAAAGCAACTCGTTTAAAATTGCATATGCTCATAGATGAGCAAGATATTTTTGAGCTTGCCGACAGTGATACGTCACTTGATGATGTTGTACTTCATGCTAAAACAGAAGAGACTTTACAAAACCTTATGAAACAGGTAGATAAAAAGGTAGTGTCACGTTTGATAGAGTGGGGAATTAAAGATAAAAAAAGTGGTATAGACGCGAGAATAATTTTTTATGGAGCGGCAGGAACTGGAAAAACTATGACAGCGTATTCTCTTGCTAAATCTCTTAAGCGTCAGGTTCTTGTGTTTGACTGTTCTAAAATCCTTTCTATGTATGTGGGGGAAAGCGAAAAGAACGTTCGTAAAATATTTGATACGTTCTATGAGCTGAGTGAAAAAACAAAAACAGAACCCATACTTCTTCTTAATGAGGCTGATCAGTTTTTAGGTGCAAGAAGCAGTGGAAACATTACAGGCTCCGATCAAATGCATAATCAGATGCAAAATATATTTTTAGAACAGATAGAGAACTTTAGAGGTATGCTCATAGCTACAACCAACTTACTTGAAAATATAGATAAAGCGTTTTCACGCCGATTTAATTACAAAATAGAGTTTAAAAAACCAGATAAAGAACAAAGAGAGAGACTTTGGAAACTGATGCTTCCAGAAGACGCGCCTTATGAGAAAGGATTTGATTCTAAGAAACTTGCCGAGTACTCGCTTACTGGTGGACAGATAAATCTTATAGTAAAAAATACTGCTTATAAAGTTGCGGTTATGGAAGACCCAGTTTTTTCATTAAAAGTTTTTATAGATGAGATAAATAGAGAAAAAGACGCCAATTTTGATGGAGTAAAGTCTATGGGTTTTTTAAACAAATAGCCTTTTATACTACACTCGGATCATGTTTTGAGAAGAGAATTGTAATCCAAATGATAGAGATAATCGCAACTACTTTATATCCTATTACCCAAACAATTAAAAAATGTCGGTACCAAGGAAAGGGTTGTTGGTAAATCGTTTAGGTGAATTTCTTTTTGCACTATCTTGTATTCAATTGAGTTTTCTCAATTATCCATTATAATACAACCCCACTATTTATAAGTATTATATAACTAAATTATAACATAAGCATAGAAATAGTTCCTTGCGTTGCAATAAGTGACATCTTCAATTACTTCATTAAAATTACAATTAAGTTTAATACTCTTTTTGCTATAGTGCAGATAACTGTTTTTTCCTGAGAGTTTTATAAGGAAAACAAAAAATAAAAAATCTTGATTTTAAAGGTAGGTTATATGGAACATATAGTGACTGCAAATCCATATTTTGGAGTATTTGTACTTTTTGTTTTAACATTTGGTGCATTTACTATGACAACTATTGTCGCACGTTGGGCAAGTCGTGCTTTAGCGGCGAAAGATAACGAAAAAATTAAACTTTCCGCATACGAATGTGGACCAGAAGTAACAAGACAACCAAATAGACTCTCTCCACAGTTTTATTTGTTCGCACTACTATTTTTACTATTTGATGTTGAAATAGTATTTATGTTCCCATGGGCAGTTGATTTTAAACTTCTTGGTTGGTTCGGTTTTGCTGAGATGTTAATGTTCATACTTTTATTAGCGATTGGTTTCGTATATGCATGGAAAAAAGGAGCCCTAGAATGGCACAACATAAAGTAAATTATACACAAGACGGAGGTTTACCAGTAGCACTTACTACTATAGATAAGGTAGCTAACTGGGGACGTTCAAACTCTTTATGGGCAATGACTTATGGTCTTGCTTGTTGTGGTATAGAAATGATGGCAGCGGGTGCGTCAAGATATGACTTTGACCGTTTTGGTACGATATTTCGTGCTTCTCCACGTCAATCGGATGTTATGATTGTTGCGGGTACTTTGACTAAAAAACATGCAGAGTTTATTAAACGTTTATATGACCAAATGACAGAACCAAAATGGGTTATATCTATGGGTTCATGTGCCAACACTGGTGGAATGTTTAATACATATGCAACGGTTCAAGGTGTAGATAGAGTTATTCCTGTTGATTTATATTTACCAGGCTGCGCACCACGTCCTGAGACACTTCAGTATGGTGTTATGCTTTTACAAAAGAAGATTCGTGCTAACAAAGCTAGCAATGCACAAAAACCAAAAAGGTTAATGTAATATGAGAGCCTATACTCCCAAAGACGACGTACAAGCAAAAGCTTACTATACAGATAGATATTATGTAGCACCACAAGTGCCTAAGCAAGAAGTTGAGACTGATGAAGTTTTTTCGTGCGACTTAGAAGCTATAAAAGCAAAGTTTGATGTAAAAGAAGCATATATTCAAGTGAAGCAAATGGTAGTTTATATCAATGCAAATGACATATATGGCGTTTTAGAATTAATGAGAGATGAATTAGAATATACACAACTCTCCGAAATGTCTGCTATTGATTGGTTGGCTAAAGATAATACTTTTGAGATTTTTTATCAAATGCTTTCAATGAATAAACGCAAGCGTATTCGTATTAAATTCTTCATTAAAAAAGGTGAAGCTGTTGATAGTGTTGAAAAACTATTTCGTTCAGCTGACTGGAGTGAACGTGAAATGTTTGACATGTTCGGTATAGAAGCGAATAATCATCCATTTATGAAACGTATCCTTATGCCTTATGATTGGCAAGGAAACCCACTTCTTAAAACTTACCCATTACAAGGTGATGAGTTTGCTGCTTGGTATGAAGTAGATAAGATATATGGAAAAGAAGCTCGTGATGTAATCGGTCCCGAAAATCGTGATCCTGCTAAAGTTGATAGATATGATTCTGAGCGTTTTGCACGTCTTGGACATGAAGTTCCTAAGGGGACGAAAATTACAGGGAATGAACCTAGAGTAGAGCAAACGTACCAAGAAGAAGGTGGCGTTTTCCTTGTAAAGAAATTTGATAAAAAATCATCGGTAATCGTTGATAATCCGCAAAGATAAGGTGGTATAAATATGGCACAGGTAAAAAATAGATTAACACCGTTTTTTGAAAATATCACTTTTGATAGAGATGACAACGAACTAGTACTAAACTTTGGTCCTCAACACCCTTCTGCTCACGGGCAGTTACGTTTAATGCTTCACCTACAACAAGAGCAAATAGTTAAAGCTCATCCAGATATTGGATACCTTCACCGTGGTATGGAGAAGATGGCTGAAAATATGATTTATAACGAGTTTATGCCGACAACTGACCGTATGGATTATATTGCTTCATCTTCAAACAACTATGGTTTTGCCCTTGCAGTGGAAAAGCTTATAGATGTAGACGTTCCTCGTCGCGCAAAAGTTATTCGTATGATGCTTTTAGAGATGAATCGTTTAATGTCTCACCTTTTCTGGTTAGCTACAACTGCACTAGACATTGGTGCAATGACAGTGTTTCTTTTTGCATTCCGCGAACGTGAGTATCTTATGGATATTATCGAAGGCTATTGTGGTGCTCGTCTTACTCATGCAGCTATTCGTATTGGTGGAGTTCCTCTAGATATTCAAGATACTTTTCTTTCTCAGCTAAAAACATTTTTAGATAAGTTACCAGCTAACATCAAAGATTATGAAGACTTACTTGATACTAACCGTATCTGGTTAATGAGAATGGAAGAAGTTGGAACAATTTCAAAAGAAATGGCTCTTTCATGGGGTTGTTCAGGACCAATGCTTAGAGCATCTGGTGTAGCTTGGGATATTCGCAAAGAAGAGCCTTATGAGCTATATGATGAAGTAGAGTTTAACGTTCCTTACTCTGATAAGGGTGACAACTTCGCTCGTTACCGTATTTATATGGAAGAGATGAGAGAAACTGCTAAGATTCTTTATCAAACAATGGACATGTATGAGAAGTGTGTTCTTGATGGTGAAACTGCTTTAATGGCTCACTCTCCAAAGTATATCTCAGCTCCAAAGCTTGATATCATGACACAAAATTATTCTTTAATGCAACACTTTGTGCTTGTAACGCAAGGTATGAGACCACCAGTTGGTGAAGTATATATTCCAACTGAATCACCAAAGGGTGAGTTAGGTTTTTATATAAACTCTCAGGGTGGACCATATCCTTATAGACTCAAACTTCGCGCACCATCTTTTTGGCATACGGGTATTTTAACTGACCTATTACCAGGTCACTATATTCCAGATGTTGTTTCTATTATTGGTATGACAAATATTGTTTTTGGTGAGGTTGACAGATGATTAGTTTAAGAAAAGCAAATAACTTTGCTTTTTTAAGCGAAGTAAATTTCGGCTTAGAATTTGGACTGCGAAACCAAGTTGATAGTAAGGATGTAAACTAATATGAAAAGATATGATTTAAGACACTTAAAAGATGGTTTCGAAGCACGATTAAAAGAGCTTTTAGCTACTCATAAAGCTGGTGAAGTTGGTATTTTTCTTTTTGAAATAGGTGATTTCACACCAGTTCAAAAGTCAGCAGACATTGTAAAAGAGTCAGGTTTTGAACTTATGAACTCTTTAAAGTTTAACGAAGTCGACTGGACTATCGTAGTTAAAAAAGATTAAGAGAGAATAATATAATGAGTAAAATAATTATAAATATTGATGGTAAAGAGATTGAAACTGAAGAAGGCGAATTTGTATTAAATGCAGCCAGAGCAAATGATATCTATATACCAGCCATTTGTTACTTGACACGCTGTAGTCCTACTTTAGCTTGTCGTATTTGTTTAGTCGAGGCTGATGGTAAGCAAGTATATGCTTGTAACGCCAAAGCTAAAGATGGAATGAACATCACAACTACAACTGAAACTATCGAAGCTGAGCGCCGTGCTATTATGGAAGTTTATGATGTAAATCATCCTCTTCAATGTGGTGTTTGTGATCAGTCTGGTGAATGTGAACTACAAAACTATACTTTAGAAATGGGTGTAGATTCACAGTCTTATACAGTAAAAGACGTAGATAGAACTTCTCATGATTGGGGACACTTACATTATGATCCGGGTCTTTGTATCGTTTGTGAAAGATGTGTAACTGTATGTAAAGATATGATTGGTGATAACTCTTTAAAAACTATTGCTCGTGGTGCTGATGCACTTGATGGCGGATTTAAAGAGACAATGCCAAAAGATGCTTATGCAATGTGGAACAAGCTTAACAAGTCAGTTATTGGTCTTACAAATGGAACTGATGTCCTTGATTGTACTTCTTGTGGAGAGTGTGCGGCTGTTTGTCCAGTTGGAGCACTTGTAGATACTGACTTTATGTATGAGAGTAATGCTTGGGAATTAAATAAAATTCCAGCAACATGTTCACATTGTTCTGCAGGATGTCAAATAACTTATGATGTTAAACATACAAGTGTAGATAATTCTGAAGATAAAATTTACCGTGTAATGAACGAATGGAACTATGTTTCACTTTGTGGTGCAGGTCGTTATGGCTTTGATTATCAAAATGCAGATGTTACTAAAGATGAGACTGCGTTTAATAATGCGATTGAAGCGTTTAAAAAAGCGGATACAATTAAGTTCACTTCTACTATTACAAATGAAGAAGCGTTTATATTAGAAACTCTTAAAAACAAACATGGATATAAGCTTATCAATGATGAAGCTAAAGCATTTCAAACATTTTTAAATGATTATTCAGAGATCAGTGGAACGACTCTTTATGGAAGTGACTTAAAAACTGTAGCAAACACTAACTTTATAGTAAGTGTTGGTACGGCTATTAAAAGTGACAATCCAAATGCAAGGTACTCGCTTAATAACTCGCTTACAGTAAACAAAGGTGCAGCTCTTTATTTCCACCCTGTAGCTGATACTGTTGTGTCTGATATGAGTAAAAACATTGTAAGCATTAACCATAAGCCTTTACAAGAAGAGACAGCACTTTATTTAATCCTTGATCTTTTTGCAGACAAAGAAAAACTACCAACTGACATCGCCCAGTATTTAGCATCTTTTCATTCTACAAAAACTATAACTGTTACTGAAACAATTAAAGAAAAAGTAATTGAGATAGTTAAAGAGATGAAAGTTAATGAAGAAACAGGTGAAGAAGAAGAAGTTGAAGTAGAAAAGTCTACGATGACTTCTGTAAAAGTAAGTAAAGAAATTGAAGTTGATGATAATAGACTTGTATCTATTTTAGGTATGGGTGATGATTTTGATGAAACTTTAGAAAAACTTCTTAAGAAAAAAGATTCTTTTTCTCTTATTGTTGGAGCAGATTTATATACGCATCCAAATTCTAGAAACTGTGCTCGTTTAGTTGCGTTAATTGAAAAATATTCTCCATTTGAACTTGTTATGATTCCAACACTTACAAACTCTCTAGGCGTAGCACTTATAAATGAACTTTGTGATGAAGCTGGAAGCTACTCAATAGGTTATAACACACAAGCTGATTTTACAATTTCTGGACTTGGTGGAGCTGATCTTGATATGCCAGCTATTAACCAGCAAGAAGGAACTTTAACATCTATAAACAAACGCGTTAATCCAACAAACGCAGCTTTACCATATGGTGGATATACATTATGCGACATAGCAAACGCTCTAGGCTTAAACGCAACGAACACTATTGACTATACAGTGCAGTTACCAGTTGCAAAAGGTTTTTCAAGTCAAGAGTTCGATTCTTTACCGAATTACTATACAAATGCTGGCGAAGAGATTCGTGGTTATGAGCTAGTTTCAAATTCCGTAACAGTTTCTAACGATGAAAGCGTTACGAAGATAGATGAAACTCTTAACTTAGCAGAGGGTCTAGTTTATTTAGCTAACCCTGTTAGACAGTTTAGCGAGTTTACAAACAAGGCATCAGGTGTAGATGAAGTTGCCGGTCTTTATATGAGTGCAGAGAGTCTTGAGGGTTCTGACTTTAATGCGGGTGACAGTGTTAAGGTTAAAACGGCTCTGGGTGAAGTTACGACAATCATTGTAAGCGATAATAAAATTGCGGGTAATATAGCGTTATTACCTACTTTTGATTCTAAATTAAATTCAGAGGCTCTCTTCGGTGGTTACCGATTCAATACAGCTTCGATAGAGAAGGTGTAATCTATGGATACAGCATATTTAATAGAAACAGTTATAAAGGTAGTTGTTCTTTTACTAGTGTTTTCTGCACTAGCAGGAATAGGTACATACTTTGAACGTAAGATACTTGCATTTATGCAACGTCGTCTTGGGCCAATGAATGTTGGACCGTATGGACTTCTTCAAGTAGCAGCAGATGGTATTAAACTATTTACAAAAGAGGATATTATTCCTGCAAACGTAGTAGCGCCTATCTTTAAAATTGCACCTGTTATAACAGCGGCAACTGCATTTATGGCAGCAGCAGCTATTCCATTTTTACCACAATTCACACTTTTTGGATATACAGTCCATCCAATCATTGCAGATATTGATATTGGTATCTTGTATGTACTTGGTGTAATGGCTGTAGGTCTTTTTGGTCCTTTACTTGGTGGTATGGCATCAGCAAATAAGTTTTCACTTCTTGCCGCTGCGCGTGCTGGAGCTGTTTTTATCTCTTATGAGGTAGTATCAGGTTTATCTGCACTTGCTCCAATTATGATGGTTGGTTCTCTTTCATTAGTTGATTTTAATAATTATCAAGCTGATGGAATTGGTTCATGGATCGTATGGTCACAACCTGTTGCGTTTATTCTTTTTTGGATAGCTGCTTTTGCTGAAACTGGACGTACGCCATTTCACTTAATTGCGAATGATCACGAACTAATTGATGGTTTTGGTACTGAGTATTCTGGAATGAGATGGGGTCTTTTCTTCATCGGTGAATATGCAAATATGTTCTTTATCTCTTTTGTTATTCCTATTCTTTTCCTTGGTGGTTTTGGAGATGGCTCAGTTTTAGGTGCATTAGCACTTCTTGGTAAAATGTCATTTTTCTTCTTCTTCTTTTTATGGACAAGAGCTGCATGGCCAGATGTTAGACCTGACCAACTTATGTGGTTATGTTGGAAAGTGCTTATGCCTATAGCTGTGATTAATGTTGTAATCACAGGTTTAGTGATGATGTTTTAAAGGGATATGAGAATGAATAATGAACAATTTAACAATAGAAATGTAAGTGAGAACGGTTATTTCCTTGTAGATATCGAGGATTATCCTACTGATGGTTGGGGTAAATTTAAACGTGTAGTGAGAAGAACGTTTAGAGGCGAGCTTTTTGTTGGTCTCTGGGTAGTTTTAAGAGAGATGATAAAATTTGATATTCATACTATTCAGTATCCTGCTGAAAAGATGCCAATTGGACCTCGTTACCGTGCTGTGCATGAGATGAAAAGACTTTGGGAATCAGATGCTGAGAGATGTATTGGTTGTGGACTATGTGAAAAAATATGTATATCAGATTGTATCCGTATGGACACAAAAATAGATGAAAATTCTCGTAAAGAGGTTTCATCTTATACTATTAATCTTGGACGTTGTATTTTCTGTGGTTACTGTGCAGAAGTTTGTCCAGAGCTAGCAATTACTCATGGTGGTGAGTATGAGATAGCAGCTGATCAAAGAGCGAGTTTTATAGATTACGATTATATGCTTACTCCTATTGATACGATGAAAGCAAACGCTCAAAAAGAGTTTGAAGGTTTTGGTGCGATTACGCCACATGAAGACGCAGGTGTTAAGAAAACACCTCTATCATATTAAGGAGTTTGGATTATGTTTGAAGCGATAGCATTTTATTTATTTGCATTTTTAACAATTGCAATGTTTTACATAACAGTTACAACATCTCAAGCACTATACGCACTAAGCGCATTAGCAGCTGGGATGATTTTTATATCGGCATTTTTCTTTATACTAGGCGCTGACTTCTTAGGAGCAGCTCAGATTATAGTTTATACTGGTGCGGTAATGGCTCTTTACGCATTTGGTATGATGTTTTTTGACACAACTAGAGATGTAAAAGAGAAACAGGGAAATAAATTCATAGTAGTTGGATTTGCTACATTTACAGCAGTTTTGGTTGTTGCTATTTTTGCAGCTCCTTTAGTTTCAACAAATATAACGGCTTTTTACCCAATGGTAGAAGGTGCTGGTAATACTCAACAGGTTGGTATGGTTCTTTTTACTAAATACCTTATTCCTTTTGAAGTAGCGGCAGTTATGCTTCTCGTAGCTATGGTTGCGGGAATTGTGATGGCAGGAAAAAAGATGGATAAATCTCTTACTCTTATGAATGAAGAAGAAATAGAACTTTTAGACGCACAAACTAATACAAAGGTACTTTCATGATGGAAATTGGTTTAAATCACTATCTTGTTCTATCGACGATACTATTTACTATTGGTTTAGTGGGTGTTATGCGTAGAAAGAATCTTCTACTACTATTTTTCGCAACAGAAATATTACTCAATGCGGTTAATGTTGCGTTTGCTGCGATTTCACATTACTATGGCGATTTAACAGGTCAGATGTTTGCATTCTTTGTAATCGCAATCGCGGCTTCTGAACTCGCTGTAGGACTTGGTCTTTTAATTTTATGGCACAAACGCCATGGTTCAATCGACTTAGATACGATGACAAGCATGAGAGGATAATTAGAAAATGGAAAAATATTTATATATAGCACTTTTTGCACCTCTAGTAAGTTCTCTTTTTGCAGCACTTTTTACGGCTACACCAAAAAAACAATTTGTTGGAATCGTTGCAAGTTTATTAATATTCACGGCTTTTGTTTCAAGTACTATTCTTCTAACGCATATTTTAGGTGGTGGAGAAATTGTTCATGTTGAGTTAATGACTTGGATGGAAACTGGAAACCTTTACATTCCTTTTGGTTTTGTTGTTGATGAAATCTCTATTACTATGATGATGGTTGTTACTCTTGTTTCTACAATTGTACATATCTATTCAATAGGATATATGGATCATGACAGTGGATTTAATAGATTTTTCTCTTATCTTTCAGCTTTCGTATTTTCAATGATGATTCTTGTTATGAGTGATAACTTTGCTGGTCTTTTCATAGGTTGGGAAGGTGTTGGTCTTTGTTCTTGGTTACTTATTGGTTTTTGGTATCACAAAGAGAGTGCTACTTGGGCAGCTAATGAAGCGTTTATTATGAACCGTGTTGCTGACCTTGGAATGCTTATCGGTATATTCTTAGTATTTTGGAATACTGGAACACTTCAATATGATGGTGCATTTGCTGCGATGGCAACACTAGATAATGAAACACTTACATGGATGGGAATTTTCCTTTTCATCGGCGCAATGGGTAAATCAGCACAGTTCCCACTTCATACTTGGCTTGCCGATGCGATGGAAGGTCCTACTCCAGTTTCAGCACTTATTCATGCTGCGACGATGGTAACGGCTGGTGTTTATTTAGTGGTTCGTTCAAATGAACTGTATGCGCTTATTCCAAATGTTGGTCTATTTATTGCGAGTCTAGGTGCGTTTGTAGCTATATTTGCTGCGACTATGGCACTTGTTAACCGTGATATTAAAAGAGTAATCGCTTACTCTACGCTTTCACAGCTTGGTTATATGTTTGCCGCTGCTGGTCTTGGAGCATACTGGGTTGCGTTATTCCACCTAATGGCTCACGCATTCTTTAAAGCACTTCTTTTCCTTGGTGGTGGTAATGTTATGCATGCTATGAGTAATGAACTTGATCCATTTAAAATGGGTGGATTAGGTAAGACTATGAAAGGAACTATGATTCTTATGACTTTAGCATCTGTTGCTTTAGCTGGTATCTTTCCTCTTGCTGGTTTCTTCTCAAAAGATTTAATCTTAGAAGTTGCATTTGTTGATCATCACTTTATTATCTATACCGTACTTCTTTTAACTGCCGGTTTAACAGCATTTTATTCTTTTAGAATCATCGCGCTTATTTTCCATGGTGAAGATAGACATACGGCACTAGGTTTTCATCCTCATGAAGCGTATAAATTTATGCTTGTCGCGATGAGTCCACTTTTAATTCTAGCAATAATTGCTGGTTTTATGTTTAAAGGGACTTATTTTGAAATGGTAACGCAGCTTTTACCAGCAACGGAATACCATGTTCATTCGGCAGTTGCTTATTGGACTATGACTATAGGAACACAACTCTTTGTTATTGCTTCTATTTTCTTTGCATATAAAAAGTATATGAGTAGTAGTATTAAAGTTCCAGATGGAACAAGTAAAATGGAAAATAGTTTTGCATATAAATTACTAATTAATCAGTACTATATTCCTTACTTTTATGAAGAGTACTTAGTTAAACCATATAGAGAACTTTCAACTATCCTATGGGAAAAAGTTGATCAAAAAGTTGTTGACGCCACTGTTGATGGAATCGCGAATATGATTCATGCTACGGGTGAGAATACAAGAGATATGCAGAGTGGAAATTTATCTACAATGTTAAAATGGATGGTAGCTGGAACAATCGTTCTTCTGTCATTAGCTGTAGTTTTTGGACTATCAGTTAGATATTCTGGTGAGATTAATACAATCTTATCAGGTTTAGGAGTTTAGTATATGTTAGATCATATTTTAAGTATTTTAATTTTCTTTCCAGCAATTGCGGGTATCTTTGGATTTATGGTTCATAAAGATAGTATGCGAGCTTATGGTGTAGCCGTAGGCGTAATAGAATTTGCATTATCGTTATGGTTATGGTTCGCGTTTGACAATAACATATCTGGTATGCAGTTTATGGAACACCTTCCTTTAGTTCCCGCATTTGGAATTAATTATATATTGGGTGTAGATGGAATCTCACTTTTCATTATAATCTTAGCAGCGTTTTTTACAATGATAGGTATCGCTTCATTACCTGAAACTCCAAATGTTAAAAATATGATAATCACGCTTCTGTTTTTACAGATGACAATGATAGGCGTATTTGCCGCGTTAGACGCGATTATATTTTATGTATTTTGGGAATTATCACTTGTCCCGATGTTATATATCATCGGTGCTTGGGGTGGACCAAGAAGAATCTATGCATCTGTTAAGTTCTTTTTATATACGTTTACGGGTTCTCTCGTTATGCTTGTTGGTATGCTTTTTATGGCTTACTTCTTTTATCAAGCAACTGGTACTTGGAGTTTTGCGATTCTTGATTGGTATAGACTTATACTTCCTGAGAGTTTTCAACTTTGGTTATTCGCAGCGTTTTTTGTTGGTTTTGCCATCAAAGTTCCTATGTTCCCATTTCATACTTGGTTACCATACGCGCACGGTCAAGCACCAACAATTGGTTCGGTTATACTAGCGGCTATTTTACTTAAAATGGGTACGTATGCGTTTATCCGTTTTTCATTACCACTATTTCCTGACGCTTCTGTTTATTTTATGTATCCAATAGCAATAATAGCGATTATTATGATTATATACACTGCTATGGTTGCATATGCGCAAAAAGACATTAAACAAGTTGTTGCTTACTCATCAGTTTCACATATGGGCGTTATCGTTCTTGGAACTTTCGCTTTAAACGTTGAAGGTATTTCTGGTTCAGTATTTTTAATGCTAGCTCACGGTGTTGTTTCCGGCGCACTATTTTTACTAGTTGGCGTTATCTATGAAAGACGTCATACTAAGATGATGGATCAGTTTGGTGGTTTAGCAAAGGTTATGCCTAGATACGCAACTATCTTTGGTCTTATGATGATGGCTTCCGTTGGTATGCCTCTAACTATTAACTTTGTTGGAGAATTTTTAAGCCTTCTTGGTTTTTATCAGCAATCACATATATTAACGCTACTTGCGGGTATTGCAATTATTGTTGGTGCTATTTATATGCTAGCCGCATATAAAAAGATGTTTTTTGGTGAAGTGACAATAGAAGAAAATAGAAATCTTCCAGATGTAAACAAACGTGAGCTTTTAGCTCTTATTCCACTAGCTATGATTACTATATGGTTAGGTGTTTATCCTAAACCTGTTTTAGGACCGATCAATAACTCAGCTGAAGCGGTTGTGCAACTTATGCATAACAAAGCTACAAGCGAAGAGGCAAAACTCCGAATACCTAATGTATCTGGTGTTGTTATTAGTAAAACTTCAATGAAGGAGGGGCACTAATGTTAAGTCCTGTAAATGTTTCTTTAGAGTCTTTAAATTTAATGACTCTAGCACCGATGCTTATTCCAATCGTAGGTGCGCTATTGATTTTAATCATAGACATCTTTAAAAGTGGTCTTGATAAAACTCTTTATGTGATGATCAGTATTATTTTCTTACTTTTAGACTTCATGTCTTTGTTAAACGCGGGTGGTGTTTTCACTAAAGACGGTATTATGATGGGTGTATTTGATGTAATGCTTATCGATGGTCTTGCTATTCTTGCTCAGTATATTATTGTTGGCGCTTCTATTTTCTTTATTGCCCTTGCTCTTAGTAAGAAAATATTTCATGAATATTCATATCCTGAATTTTTTGCGCTTTTCTTATTTATGATTGGTGGATTCCAGTTTATGGTTGCAAGCGATAACCTAATTCTTATCTTTGTTGGATTAGAAACAGCATCTTTAGCTTTATATACTCTAATTGCGCTTCATAACCGTGATAAATCATTTGAAGCTGCTGTTAAGTACTTTACAATGGGTGCGCTGGCTGCTGGTTTATATAGTTTTGGAGCAATGGTGTTTTATGCACTGACAGGTTCTATAGAAATTAATAAAATAGCAACAGTTTTAGCGGCAAATGAATATGCCGATATAGGCTATGTCCTTGTGGGTGTTGTTTTTATGCTTGCTTCATTTGGATTTAAACTTTCTTTAGTGCCATTTCATACTTGGACTCCTGATGTTTATGAGGGTTCTTCAGCTGCTATGGCTGGTTATATGTCAATCGTTCCTAAAATCGCTGCGTTTGTAGTTGCAATGAGACTTTTTGAGTTCTTGATCCATAGTAATGTTGTTTGGTTAGAAGTTGTTCTCTATGCTATGGTAGTTATTACTATGACAGCTGCAAATATTTGGGCTTTAGTGCAATCAGACGTAAAACGTATGCTTGCGTATAGTTCAATATCTCATGCTGGTTTTGTAATGGCTGCTATTTTAATAGGAACTACACAATCAAATTCAGCACTTTTCCTTTACTGGATTCTTTTTAGTTTTACTAACTTAGGTTCATTTACAATGTTATGGATGTCTCGTCAAAAAGAGTTACCAGGGTATCAAAAAAGTGATCATAGTTTTGAGAAGTTTTCAGGTATGATAAAAACATCTCCAATTGCCGCAGTGGTAATGGCTATATTTATGTTAAGTCTCGCTGGATTACCACCATTTGCTCTTTTCTGGGGTAAGATTTATATGATTAGTTCCGCAGTTACTGGCGGATACACTGTCCTTGCTCTTATTATGGCATTAAACTCCGCTATCGCGGGATATTACTATATTAAACTCATAGTATTTATGTTTATGAAAGAGCCGGTTGTTGATAACAATGGTGAAGTATATGTTGCCAACGCGTCAACCGCTACGAAAACTATTGTTGGATTTGCTCTGATAGGAACTATATTTGCTTTTGTAGCGTTAAACCCTATACTAGAGTTTGTAACAACTTATGTTTACAACAGCGGATACTAGTCATAAATAAAAAGGAGAAGAGAATTTGTTAAAACTAATACTCTTCTTTTTCCTCTGTTTCGAAGCTTTTGCACTTGAAATTTCTATGGATAGCGCAAAAGATAATTATTCAAAATACTCTACACTGCATATATCAGATAAAACAAATTTTTTATGTCAAGAAATGAAAAATGACTTTCGTGTTACAACAGAAATTATATGTGCATTCTCAAAAAAGCCTTTACAGCCTATTCAAAAACTACAAAATGATTTTTTTAGAATCGACACATTTATAGAAAAAGAGACATTCTTTATAAGTATTAAACCATACCAAAAGATTACAATTATTCCAGAAATTTTTAAATTACATGAAGAAAATAGTATTTACAGCGTTCCTGTGACTTTAGCAAAAAGTTGGTTGATTATTGGCTTTAAAGATAAGCTTCCATTGATTAATAATAGAGAAAGAAATGATAGAAGTATTAACTTTCCATTTTTTATGCAAAAGGATAAATTTCCATATGTTGGTAGTTTAGATCTCAAAGGCAATGTTGTGTATATTGAAAAAGTTGGAGATGTTACCGACTATTTAAGAGTAAAAAAACTTTATAAAAAAGGGTATTATGAGAGATGTAAGGAACTTGTAGATGAAATCCTTATAGACTATCCTAATACACTTTTTAAAGCGGAACTCCTATACTATCGGATAAAGATTAATTCAAAACTTTTATATAATGACGCAGTTATTAAAGACTCGAAACTATTTTTTAAAGATTACTCAAGTGATGAGAATATACCAGAAGTAATCACTTATACAGCCAAAGCTTATTCTGAAACAGGACTTAAAACAGATGCTGATTATTTTTTTGATAGACTTTTTAGTGAAAACAAAGATAGTAAGTTTATTGGGTGGGGATATATATATAAGGGTCAAATGCTAGAAGCGGAAGGTGGAAGTAAGGATGCAATAGGATTTTATAAAAAAGCTCTTTACTCAACTACTGATATTGACGTTGCGGCAAAGGCAGCATATAACTTAGCATATATAAAGTTAGGTTTAAATCAAAAAGATTCTGTAGAGTTTATAGATAAAATACTAAATGCTAAGCCTAGTTATTTTAAAGAAGAGTACGAAAAATCTAATATGATGATGCTAACATATGCAGAAAGAGGGGATTACCTCTGGGCAGCTAAGATAGCAGGAGCATTATTAGATACGATGAACGCAACAAATGACGATTACGAAACACTTCTTAAAGATAATGCACTTTGGCTTGCTAAGACCAAAGAAGAAGAAAAAGCGCTTATAGCACTTAACAAATATATGAAACAGTTTCCTAATGGAGACTATATAAGTGAAGTAGCAATGAGCAAGGATGCAATATTCTTCGAAACTAGTGAAGAAAACGCAACTGTAAAACTTCTTGAATATGATAAGTTGATAGAAGAGTATTCAGGAGATTCTATTGGAAACAGGGCTACTTATGAAAAAGCAAAACTTTTATTAAAAGAGCAGAAGTTTGCTCATGCTTTGTCTATGGAAGAAGCTTTAAAAAATTTAGATAGCACACTCTATGAAGATGTAGATACAATTATTACAAACGCAGCTGTAGAAGTAATGAAAGAGTCTCTCGCATCTAAAGAGTGTAAGGACGCGCTTGTTATCGCTAATGAGTATAATATTACTATATCAAATGAGTGGGATGACGCTATATATGAATGCGCAATGAAGGGTGGGGACTATCAACTTTCAAAGGCAACGACTCTAAAAAATATAAATTCCAAAGATTTGGAATTAAGAAAAAAATGGCTTTATAGATATGTGAAAGTTGATTTTTCTATAGGCAACTATAGTGATATGTTAGAAGCGTCACAAGATTTAATAGCCTTAATTGAAGATGATGAAAAGTCTCCATATCGTGATGTGTATAGATACATGTTTGATACATATAAGAGATTAGAAAAAAATGAAAGTATGATAAACGCTATAGCTAAAATAGAGACTTTTTATGGACTTGATTATCTTGACATAGAGAGGTATGTTTCTATGATGTCAGTAGGAAGCAAAAGAAAAGACAATAATCTAATAATAAACTATGCTTCAAAAGTTATGGACATACAAAAATCATCAAACTCTAGCGCTCAGAGTCCTTATGTTGAGTTTACTCTTTACCAGGCTTATGTAGAAATAGAAGACTATTCAAAGGCATTAGGCGTAATTAGCTCTTTAGATTCTATTGTCCTTAGTAAAACAGTTCGCTCTAGACAGAAGTATCTTCTAGGAACCATATACGCAAAAATGTGGCGAGATGATGATGCTAAGCTTGCATATAAAGAATCAATAGAAGCTGATAGCAGTTCTGCTTGGGCGGAGTTAGCGAAAAGTGCTATGGGGATCTAAAAAGATATTCTTGTGTGAAATTTTAATTACTAAAAAAGTAATTTATTAGAAAGTATAATGAACAATAATAGATAGTAAATATAGCAATATATGTGAAGATTTATTTTTTAAAAAATACTATAATTCCGTATAATATTTTTTAAGTCTTAATATAAATTGATATGCAATGACTTTACATAATTAAACTCTTACTAACAAGGAAAAGAAATGATTCACGAAATTGGAAAAATAGTAGATATCGCGGTTATCGGTGCAGGACCTGGGGGAATGGCATGTGCTATTGAAGCGAAACTTGCAGGTATTGATAATATTATGGTTATAGACAAAGCACCACATCACAATGACATGATTCATAAGTTTTACAAAAAAGGTAAACGTGTTGATAAAGACTGGATGGGAATAAAGTTTGAATTCACAGGTAATGTTTCATTTAAAGAGTGTTCTAAAGAAGAGTATATCGAACAAATGGAAGTGAAACTTAATAATGCGGGCGTACTTGATAAATTTGAGTATAACCATGACATCATTAGAGTAGTTAAGGGTGAAGACGGTCTTTTTGAAATGATTTTTGGTCATGATGAAGTAGCTGAAGGTATTGAAAGCGTAAAAGCTAGAAATGTTATTCTTTCAGTTGGTCGTATGGGTAAACCAAATAGACCAAAGTATAAATTTCCTAAAGAGATTAAACCTTTACTGAACTTTAACCTTTCTAAAATTGAAAATGGTGAAAGAGTTATGATCGTTGGTGGTGGTGATACTGCTGGTGAGTATGCTTATGGTTTAGTTGAGCTAGAAGGTCTTGAAGATTGTGTTGTTACCCTTAACTATAGAAAAGCTGAGATTACGCGTATGAATCCTGTTAATACAGAGATGTGTAACAAATACCTTGATAATGGTAAAATCATTAATAAAATGGGTGTAGACGTTGAGAGTCTTGAGCAATCTGAAGATGGAAAAATCAAAGTGAACTTCACTGATGGTACGACTGCTGAGTATGATAGAGCGGTATACGCGCTTGGTGGAACTACGCCTAAAGATTTACTTGTAAATTCTGGTGTTAAAACTGGTGAGTGGGATGTTCCTGTATTTGATGCGAATACATTTGAAACTAACATAGAAGGTCTTTATACAATCGGTGACGTTGTAACTGATCAAGGTAGTATTGCGTTAGCATTCAACCATGCAAGTGCTGCAGTGAAAAGTATCGCTTCTAAAATAAAATAATTATTTTAGAAATTCTAGATATATAGTAAGTCAGATTTGACTTACTAATTCAGTTCTAGACAGTCACTTATAGAGTAAAGACCAGCTTGTTTGCCTGCTAACCAAGAACCAGCGCGGATAGCGCCCTTGCTAAAAGTATTTCTTGATGTTGCCGTATGGTTTAGTTCAAGAAACTCTCCATCATTATAAAACCCTACAGTGTGTCGACCAACAATATCTCCACCACGAAGAGCCATAACCGCAATCTCATCTTTTGTGCGTTCCCCAATATTACCATCTCTACCACTTACTCTAACTTTATCTATATCTAAGTCACGACCACGTGCAGCAGACTCGCTTAGAGTCAATGCGGTACCACTAGGAGCATCTTTTTTATGTTTATGGTGCATTTCAACTATCTCTATATCAAAACCCTCTAGAGCGGCTGAAGCTGACTCTACAAGTTTATTTAAAAGTGCAACGCCAAGCGACATATTTGTAGCGTAAAGGATAGGCATTATTTCACTAGCGTCTTTGAGAAGATTAAGTTGATGAGTATTTAAACCTGTTGTACCAATAACTAAAGGCTTTGGCGTTTTAATAGCTGCTTCAAGAAGTGATTCACAAGCATCAGGCAAAGAAAAATCTATGACGATGTCACAAGCATTTAGAAATGATTTTAAATCTGTTGTTATTAAGATAGAAGGATCGACTGAGAAGTTTAGGCTATTACGAACAAAAACTGTACTTACACTAATATCCGCTGTATCTTTTAAATCTTCAATAAGTAGTTTACCAACACGTCCACTAGCACCAAATACACCAACTTTAATCATAATATTGCCTTTTGAAATTCTTTTTAAAATGATACCAAAGATTTAATATCTTTTTGATTAACTGCCGTTTTGTATTAGTTTCTTTGTGATCTCTTTCATTATCATTCATATTATTTACAATTTTAGGGCGGTTAACGCGACTTAATTTTGTAGTTCATCCATATAAGATATAGCTTGAAGCGCAGCAACCGCACCATCTCCCGCAGCGCTTACAACTTGTTTTGGTGCAGATATTCGCATGTCTCCAGTTGCAAAAAGACCAGGGACTGAAGTCTTCATAGTAATGTCTACAATTACCTGACCTTGATCATTCATTTCACAAAGAAAGCTTCCATCGTCTTGCTTGAGTGTTTCGTTATTAACATCGTTCCCAACAAATGTAAAAACGCCAGGCACTATGATATCTCTCATCGCACCATTTTTATTTTTAACACGAATACCTGTTACACCCATCTTGTCGCCATAAACTTCATCGGGAGTAGAGTCTAAAACAAGTTCGATATTATCTGTATTTTCTATACGTTTGATAGTATTTGGAGCTGAACGAAAAGTGTCACGACGGTGTATTATGTAGACTTTTGAACAGATTTTAGCAAGGTAAAGAGCTTCTTCTAACGCTGTGTCGCCACCACCAATAACGGCGACCTCTTTTCCTTTGTAGAAAAAGCCATCACAAGTTGCGCAAGTACTTACGCCTTTTCCAAAAAGTTCATCTTCACCTTTAAAGCCAACTCGACGAGGTGATGAACCAGTTCCAATGATAACGCTATACGCCTCATCACTGGATCCATCTTCGTTATGAATAGTAAAAATATCTCCACTCTTGCTAACACGAGTAACATTCACCATTTTATGTACTAAACCAAATCTTTGACATTGTTCGGGCCATGGGTTCATTAAGTCCATACCTGTGATTTCACCTGTAACTCCTGGATAGTTTTCTATCTCGGAAGAGTTGGTAATCTGTCCACCTGGCATACCTTTTTCAAACATTGTTACATTTTGTAAACCGCCACGCGTAGTGTATAGTCCAGCAGTAAGACCAGCTGGTCCTCCACCAATAATCGCACAATCTAAAATTGACATAGTTATTTCCTTTTGTATTTTATAGCTTATTTATTTCTTGAGATAACTCATCTAAATTATCTAGTTTACGTATCATACTATCTTGTTTATAAAGAGAATCTTTGTGTTTTTTTATAAAAAATATAGAAGGAGACTCATAGATATTAAAGCGCTGAATAAAGGCTAGCGAGTTTTTTGTGCCACTTCTTAAGTAGGTAGTATATTTTGAATTTTCCCGTACTTTATTGTAATAATCAATAGCTAAAATAGGAATGTTCAATTCTATATTTGCGAGTTTATTCATAGTGCCTTTTTCCCGGGAAGAGTAGAATATGACAATATATTTTGTTTCTTTAGGTGTGAAAATATCACTTTTTTCATAAAAAGCCCATTCATCAAAGTTTATAAATTTGTATTCTGAAAATTTGTAATTAAAGTAAGCAAATGAGAGCGCTATCATGGCAGCACCGAAAAAAGAAGCTAAAAGTGTGGAAAGAGAGAGAAGACTTTTCCCTCTCTTGCGTTTTGGCAAAGTTTGACCTTAGCCTAAAAGACCGTTGATTTTATCTGCAAGAGCTTGTTTAGATTGTGCTCCAACAACTTGGTCTACCATCTCGCCATCTTTAAAGAACATGATAGTTGGAATAGAACGAATACCAAATTTAACAGCGATATCTTGTTCTTCATCTGTGTTTACTTTACAAATTTTTGCTTTACCATCGAAATCTTCCGCTAATTCTTCAATAACAGGAGCGATCATACGACAAGGTCCACACCATGGAGCCCAAAAGTCTACAAGAGATACACCCTCTGAAAGTGTTGCTTCAAAATCTGAACTAGTTAATTCTATATATTTACCCATTAGTAAATCCTTTATTATTGTTTGTATATTACGTATTGTACAAGTTGTTTCATTAATTACATCTTTATTAAAAAAAATCGGTTTTATTATAAAGATTAAAAGTTTAAAAATTTCCTTTTTCTATTAACAAAATAAGCACACTCTGTATAACCAACATCTTTAGCCATTTTGACTATACTCTCATTGTACATGGAAATTTGTTCGGGCTTATGCGCGTCTGATGAAAATGTAATTGGAATACCTAATTTATATGCCTGTTGAAGAAGGGATTGTGAAGGGTAGGGCTCTTGTACTTTCTTTCTATATCCAGAGACATTTAATTCTAAAACCATATCTGCTTTTTTAATAGCTTTTAGCGCATTAGCCGCCATCTCGTTTATACTCTTATTTGGCATAAACTTAAAAACTTTTATAAGGTCTAAATGCCCTACGATATCAAAAAGTTTAGACTCTGCCATATCCTCTATGGTATCAAAGTATTTTTGCCAGATTTCATCTATGTCTTGTTCTTCCCAACGACCTATAAATTCAGGGTTGTCAAACCCCCAACCTTCTAAAAAGTGAACAGAACCTATTAGATAGTCAACATCGGCGTTTAAGACCCTTTCATCCATGTGACCTTTAAGATAGTCTACTTCATAACCTAAGAGAATATTTATTTTATTTTTATAGCGCTCTTTAGCATCTAAAATATCTTTTTCATATGCTTTCATTTCACTGAACTTCATTCGATACTTTGGGTCGAAATCCATAGGAGCATGGTCTGCAAATCCAAAATACTCAGTACCTGATTCTATGGCGGAGTCTATATACTCAGGAATACTTCCCTCGGCATGATTACAAAGTGGCGTATGGTTATGTAGGTCAACTATCATTTTTTTCTCGTATTTATTTTATATGTTTTATGTTATTATAGTGACAATTAATAAATTTTACCAATTAAATATGGAGAAGCTTAGATGAATCAAGATGAACTAGATGCTTTAATGGATGGTGATATGAGTGATATTGAGGGTCTAGAAGAAGATATTGTGAGTGAAATCCCTGAAGAAATGAGTAATGAAAATGATACTCAAGAGGCTGAAGAACCTTATGGATATTCAGATGATAATGCTCATCATTGGCCACTTCCTGCAACGTCTGAAAACAAAATGGTGCATCAGCTTGATGATGTAACAAAAGAAAGTGAAGAAAAAGCGAGTGAAATATTTGACATTATAGAAGACATAAGTAATCAACTTATGGAAAAAGAATCAAACGTAAAGACAAATATAAAAGTTTTAGGTGAAAATGTAGAATTATTCACAACTCTTACACAAAAGTTTCCAGAAGTAGAGGCATTTAAAAGTAGTTTACAAACAAATACGGATGCGCTTAATGGAACAAAAGAAACTTTGGAGATGCTTCAAAGTAGTGGAGACTCTATTATGAATGTAATGGATATTATGCAGTATCAAGATATTCACCGTCAAAAAATCGAACGTGTTATAAATGTTATGCGTGCGCTCTCAAAGTATATGAATACACTTTTTGAAGGTCGTATAGATGATGATAAACGTGTTTCCTCCGCACAGCACATAGCCGGAGATACTCATAACGATATAGCTTCTATAGATGATATTGAAGCACTTTTAGCTCAGTTTGGACAGTAATGAAAAAAGTAGAACTCCTCTCCCCCGCGGGAACATTAGAAAAATTAAAAATTGCTCTTGATTTTGGTGCGGATGCCGTTTATGGTGGCGTTTCACATTTCTCCCTTCGTATTCGTTCTGGAAAAGAATTTAGTATGGAAGAGTTTAAAGAGGGTATTGATTATGCTCATGAAAGAGGGAAAAAAGTTTATGCAACTATAAATGGCTTCCCATTTAACTCACAACTTTCACTTCTTAGAAAACATATAATTGCTATGGGTGAGTTAAAACCCGACGCATTCATCGTAGCAACGCCTGGTGTTTTAAAACTATGCCATGACTTAGTTCCAGATATGCCTCTTCACCTCTCAACGCAAGCAAATGTTATGAATGTTTTAGATGCTCAGATTTATCATGAAATGGGTGCTACGCGTATTATTACGGCACGTGAGATAAGTCTCAAAGATTTAGTGGCAATAAAAAAAGATTTACCTAATCTTGAACTAGAAGTTTTTGTACACGGAAGTATGTGTTTTGCGTATAGTGGACGTTGTCTGATCTCTACCTTACAGAGTGGTCGTGTGCCTAATCGTGGAAGCTGTGCAAATGATTGTCGTTTTGAATATGAAATGTATGCGGCAAATCCTGATACGGGAACACTTTTTAGACTTGAAGAAGAAGAGGGTGTTGGAACTTACATCATGAATGCAAAAGACTTGAATCTTGCTTCACACATGAAAGAAATACTAGACAGTGGCGTTGTGGATAGTGTAAAAGTTGAGGGTAGAACTAAGACTGCTTACTATGCTGCAACAACAGCAAAAGCATATAGAATGGCACTGAATGACTACTATGATGGTGCATTTAATCATGAAAAATATCAGTATGAACTTCAATCTCTACAAAACCGTGGTTATACGGACGCTTACCTAATCTCTCGTCCTTTTGAACGAAACGATACACAGAGTCTTGATTTTTCTATGCAGTTAGGAACGCATCAGGTAAGTGGTGTTGTAAACCCAGAAGGTACGCACTTTTTATGTAAGTTTAAAACTATGCCTGGTGATGAGATGGAAGTTGTATTTCCACTTGGTAGCGATGTTGCGCTCGTCGATAATGAAATTGGTACAACATATGAAAAAGATGGTAGATTCTATCTAAAACTTAAACGTCTAAAAGCGCAAAACAACAAGATATACGAAGAGATTCATAGTGGAAATACAAACGCGATAGAGTTGCCAACTTCTTTTCCAGCATATACATTTTTTAGAATTCCTTCAACTTTAGCAATGGGTACAAATCCTAAACCATAATGATAAAACAATAAAAATTAAGGAAATAAGTATGAAATTTGTGTCAATAGTATTGGGCTCTAGAAGTGATTATGAAGTGATGAAATCTTGTTCTGACACCTTTGAAGCTTTTGGTGTCAACTATGAGTTAATCGTCTCTTCCGCTCACCGTGCACCAGAGAGAACTACTGAGTATATGCACGAATCTGAAAAAAAAGGCGCACAAGTATATATTGCCGCTGCGGGAATGGCGGCTCATTTAGCTGGCGTTTTATCTTCAAAGACAGTCAAACCAATCATTGGCGTTCCCATGTCAGCATCAGCATTAGCAGGAATAGACGCGCTTCTCTCAACTGTACAAATGCCAGCTGGAATGCCAGTTGCTACAGTAGCTATAGGAAAAGCGGGAGCGATTAACTCTGCTTATTTAGCCATGCAAATTTTAGCGCTTGACAACAGCGAGTTGTCTATAAAACTTCAAGAAGATAGGATTGCTAAGGCTAAAAAAGTTGAAATGGATTCTTTAGAGATAGAGACCATCATTAAGTAAGACTTTTATAATTATAAGGGGTACAAATGAACTGGATGAGTGATGACGAATACTGTGAACTGACTGGGTTAGAACTTTCTTCCGTTGAAGATATGATAGATGCTGGAAAACTAAATGTAAAGATAGAAGATGGCATTCGATATATAGACTCCTCCAAGGGAGCAACGGAAACAGTCGTTCCAGTAAAGCTTGCAGAATTATCAAAACGCAACACTCATGAAATGATGGTACAACCAGAATTTATTGAAAAAACTATAGGCACCATCATCAACCTTCACGAGAAAGTTCTTGATGCAAAAGATGAGACTATTGAAGCGGTTAAAGTAGAAAATGCTTTTTTACGTGAAGCTCTAGAGTCTCTTCAAGAACTTTATGATGAAGATAGAAAAACAATAGCAACTTTGACAGAACAACTAAAACTTTCTCAACAAGAAGTAGAATTTATGCGACGCAAATATAAACTCATGTGGAATAAAGCCATAGACGACCATTCAAAATAATGAAAATTGATGAGGCTTGCATCTCTTGCATTATAAATCAAAGTGTAAGAGTGGCAGATGCGATAACTACAAATAAAGAATTAAAAACAGAAATAGTCTCTAGTATAGAAACTATGAGTAAAGACTTTTCTTTTAACAACAATCCCCCTGAAATAGCTTCCGAAGTTTATGAAAAAATGGCAAGCATCGCTAACAAATATGATCTCTATGATGAGAAAAAAGAACAATCAAACAAAAAAGCAAAAGCGCTAGTACCGCGTTTAAAAAAAGAACTTAACGCCTCGCCAGACAAACTTTTAACAGCTACAAAAATAGCGGTAGCTGGAAATGTCATCGACCTTGCCGCAAAAATAATGTATGATTTAGACGAAGAATTGAATAGAGTTTTTCATACGGATTTTGCGCATAATGATTTTAAAAAACTAGAAAGAGAACTTGAACAAGCAAAAACTGTTTTAGTTATTGGAGACAATGTAGGAGAACATATTTTTGATTACGTTTATATTCAAACACTCCAAGAACTCTACCCTAGCGTAAAGTATTCTTATATGGTTCGTGGGAATCCTATTATCAATGACGTGACTATGAAAGAGGCGAGAGAAGCCAAGTTTCATGAGCTTTGTGAACTTGTAGATAGCGGAGTAAATACGCCAGGATTCGCATACAAGAGAGCCAACAAATACTCACAAGAACTTTTTGACAGTGCAGACTTGGTTATCAGTAAGGGTATGGGAAACTATGAGTGTCTTAATGATGCT
>CAWUTM010000015.1:0-9761 GCA_963925755.1 uncultured Sulfurimonas sp.
GCACCTACTATGCTCTCCGTACCAATGACGGCGTTATCTAAAATAGTAGCACTCATACCAATGAGACAGGCATTCTCAATAGTACAACCATGAAGCATAACTCTGTGGCCAATGGTTACGTCATCACCTATTATGGTAGGGCTTCCATCACTTCTATCTGCCTTTTTATGATGAGTAATATGTACCATACTTAAATCTTGAATACTTGTTCTTGAACCAATAGTAATATAGTGAACATCACCACGAACGACTGTTCCAAACCAGATAGATGAGTCTTCACCTATGGTAACATCTCCGATAACGTCACAAGATGGTGCTAACCATGTGTTTTTACCTATAGTTGGTGTCGTGCCCTTAAAAGAATGTATCATGTTAATCCTCGTCAGCTTTATAAATTTTTGAACTTAACATCGCTATATATGTTGAGGATTCTTTTTTGGAAGCCTTGGCGATGCGGTTTACATAGTCTTCCATGTGTTTATGGTTGTCAAGAGGTTTATCTGAAACATTTTTTACTTTGATGTAAGAACCATCACTTAGAAGTTCATGAGAAAGTGCGCTATCAGAGCATTGGAGTCTTAATATTTGTTTGATTTTATCCTGAGAAGCTTTATCTTTTATAGCCGTTAAAAGTTCAATTCGTCTTACAAGATTTCTTGGCATCCAATCAGCACTTGAAATATAAACTTGCGACGCGTCATTTTTAAAGTAAAAAGTACGAGGATGCTCTAAATATTTTCCTAAAATAGAAAAAACACGGATATTTTCACTTATACCCTCAAGTCCTGGTTTTAAACAACAGATACCGCGAACGATTAGACTTACTTTCACACCAGCTTGACTTGCTTTATAAAGAGCACGGATAACGTCTTCATCAACAAGAGAATTTATCTTAGCGATAATTTCTCCATTTTCTCCTTGTCGCGTTTCATTATGAATAAGAGATAAAATTTTTGGTTTTATCTGTGAGGGTGCCATATAAAGCTCATTGAGCTTTCCTTTTTTACTAAATCCCGTGAGAAAATGGAAAAAACGCGTAAGGTCATTTGTTATTTCATCTTTACTTGTCATATAAGACATATCTGTATATATCTTAGCAGTCGCAGGATTGTAGTTACCTGTGCCTAAGTGCGCATACTGTTTGAGCTTTCCATTTTTACGTCGTGTGATAAGAGTCGCTTTAGCGTGAACTTTAAAGCCTTTTATTCCGTAGATAACATGCGCCCCGGATTTTTCAAGAGCCTTTGCCCAAATAAGATTATTCTCTTCATCAAACCTAGCTTTAAGTTCAACCATTACGGTTACTTGTTTTCCACTTTCACTGGCATTCATAAGTGCTTGCACAATCGGAGAGTTTGTCCCTGAACGATAAAGTGTCATCTTGATGGAAACTACGTCAGGGTCTTTACTGGCATTTTGTATTAATCTTACGACAGGTTCAAAACTTTCATAAGGATGATATAAAAGAATGTCTTGCTTCTCCAAAGTAGTGAAAATATTTTCCGTATTATCGAGTGGCGGAAGATTTTTTGGTTTAAAAGGTGGTGCTAAAAGATGTGCAAAGTTTTTGTTGCCGACTATTTCCCATAGACTAGAAATATTTAAAAAAGTATGAAACTTATATATATCGTCTTTATAAACATTAGTATGACGGTTAAAAAAGGTAATGATTTCATCATCCGCGTTTGAACCGACTTCAAGTCTAACCATCTCACCTTTGCGGCGTAGTTTTAGACCTTCTTCTAAAATCTCCATAAAGTCATCAGCTTCTTCTTCTTCTATGGCAATATCCGCATTTCTTGTAACTCTAAATGCGGCATTTTTTAAAAGTGTAAATCCTGGGAATAATTCTTCAACATGCTGTGCAACAACGGATTCAACAGGGATGTAAACGCCATCACTAAGTTCTACAAATCTTTTTAATACGCGTGGAATTCGAATGAGACCAAAATGCTCAATTGAAGCATCATCACAATCTTGGAGTTTAACTATGAGTCCAAAACTTAAATTGTTTAGATGAGGAAAAGGGTGTGTAGCATCAATAGCAATGGGAATGATAACGGGATAAATGTTTTCGTTAAAAAATTTATTAAGAAAATTCTTTTCATTTTGATTTACATCATCATAGCTCTTCACACTGATTCCTTCAGGAATAAGTTTTTTTAGAATATCACTACGACAATGTTCAACAACTTGTTGTTCTTGATGAAGATAAGATCGAATTTCTAGGAGTTGTTGGAGAGGAGTGAGTTTATCAGCTCCTGAGACGATAATTCCTGCTGCAAAAAGCTTTTTTAGACCAGCAACGCGAATCATATAAAATTCGTCAAGATTTGTTCCATAGATTGCTAGAAACTTTAAACGCTCCAGAAGTGGTAGTGACTCATCTTGTGCTTGTTTAAGAACCCGAGTGTTGAATTGAAGCCAAGAAAGCTCACGATTATTATAAAGATTTGGGTTTTTAAGATTATGCATTATAAGGACCTAAAGAGTATTTTTATTACATTATAGCAAATTTTCAAGTATTGATTGAAAAAGGAGTCTCTTAAATACTATTTATCGGACTATTCCAGTACCTTTATCGTTGGTAGAGTGGTAAATTGTAACACCATGTTTTCGAGCATAGTATTTCATCAATAGTTTTTGCAAGGTAGGTTCTATAGAAGGAGTAAACCAAGCATTATTACTACTTGCAAGAACAAAATCGACATCATCACTATATATCTCAGAGGATGTTGCTTCATAGCAGATGGCATTTCTAAACTTAACACCCTTGATTATAAAATCCGTAGGCTTGTCCGCATGTGTAAAATCGCTAGCACCTTTAAAAAAAGTATCATTTATGATTTTTTTCGCAAATTTTGGAAGTGGAATATACTCTCCAAAAGGGACTAAAACTACTTTTTTTGCTATTTTATACTCACCGTTTGTAAACATATATGTCACATTATAAGGTTTGTCATCTTCGTGAAGAAGTGAACCTACAACAACAGTTATTTTGTTTGACTTTAATAGAAGTTCATTAATAAGAACAGGATTTTTATTCATATATAGAGGAAAAACAGACTCTGGAAAGACTACAATATCCACTTTTTCTTGGATTGCTTTGTCAATATATTTAAATATCATATCCGTAGTGGGGAGGAGACTTTCTCTCTTCCATTTTACATCTTGCTTTATTTGTGTTTGGACAAGTTCTATTTTTAATGGAGCGTCATTTTGAGGTGGATAGCCATAATTAAATGCGACTAAGAGAAGTAGTAAAGGCGTGTATTTTAGTTTATCTTTTAGCTATGATGGTAATGATAAGGCAAGTAATATTGCAATGAATTGATACTTATAAACTCCAAAATAGCTATCTACAAAGAGAAGTTCTATCTGTAGCCAGTTGTTTCCTAAAGGTTCAAAGAAACTAAGTAAAAAAAGTAAAAGCGCTCGAATATAGACTTGTTTAGTAAAAGCTAAAGGAGCAAAAAAGAGCGTATAAAATAGTCCAAAAATAACAGTTACAATTGATTCCATGTATCCAACACCCTGATACTTAAAACTATAACCAACCCAATAGAACCAAAAAAGACCTATGAAAAAACCAGCAATTAGTACAGACCTCTTGGGTATGTAGAGAAAAAGAGCAATGGCAATAAGTCCAAATAATGAGTTTATAAGCTTGTTTGTTAGTTCATACTCTTCAAAATAAATAAAGGCACTGAAAAAGAGAGCTGTCAATAGACCTAGTAAAATTGTTTGTAAATGTTTATTCATAATGAAATTGTACTAAGTTTAGTAGCGTATTAGTATAAGTTTTGTATAATCACTACAAATTTTATTAACAAAGGAAGTTATAGATATGGAAATCATCTCTCAACTATTACCATTCGTATTCTTAATCGCAATTATGTATTTCGTGATTATTCGCCCACAACAAAAAGAGGCAAAAGCTAAAAAAGAGATGATCGCAGCTCTTGCAAAAGGTGACAAAGTTGTTACTGCTGGTGGTTTTATAGTGACTATTCATAAGGTTGAAGAAACATTTTTAAGTGTTAAACTCAACAATGATGTAGTAAGTAAAATAACAAAAGATTCTGTTCTTAAAAAGTTCGAGGATGAAGCTTAATTATCGCATAGTTATTTTCGCACTCGCGATAACTTTTGGTGTATTTTTTTCAATTCCTTCTCTGTTACAAACAGAGGAAGGAAAAAAAATAACCCTTGGTTTAGATCTTCAAGGTGGATTGCACATGCTTCTTGGTGTAAAAACTGAAGAAGCGGTGTCTTCTCGCCTAAAATCTATGGCAGCAAGTGTGAAGCACTTCGCTGGTCGAAATGACATCCTAATTGATGGACTTGCATTTAATGAAAAAAATGTGCAATTCGAAGTTTTGGATAGTGATGATATGCTCGCAATAGATGAGTTTCTAAAAGGTTTTGAAGGGATTAACATCTCTAATAATTCTTTAGTTATTTCTATATCATTAACACCTGAGGAGATACTAAAAACTCAAAAAGAGTCAGTATCTCAAGCGATTGAAACTATTAGAAATAGACTTGATCAGTTTGGACTATCAGAGCCAGTTGTTGCCCGTCAAGGTGAAGAGAAAATCTTAGTCGAGTTAGCTGGTATAAAAACACAAGAAGAAGAACAGCGCGCTCGTGAACTTATAAGTCGTGCCGCAAAGCTTGAACTTATGGCAGTTGATGAAGACAGAAATGCTCGTGTTTATAACATGAGTGAGGCAGATGCGGCTGAGTATGGCGACATTATTTTAAATGATGTTAAAAATCCTTCCATAAAGTACCTTGTGCATGAAATTCCTGTTTTAGATGGAGGTATGCTTACTGACGCTTCTATGGGGTTTGATGAAAATAATCGTCCACTCATTAACTTCAAATTAAACGCAGAGGGCGCCGAAATATTTGGTGACTTTACCGGTCGTAGTGTTGGTAAGCGTTTAGCCGTTGTCTTAGATGGCAAAGTATACTCAGCACCTAACATTAATGAACGCATTGGTGGTGGTTCAGGTCAAATAAGTGGAAACTATACTGTTATGGAAGCAAAAGATTTATCGATTGCTCTTCGTTCTGGTGCACTTTTAGCTCCTATTTATCTTATGGAAAAACGTTCAGTTGGTCCAAGTTTGGGAGCTGACAGTATCAAGGCTTCACTTGTAGCACTTATCGGTGGGTTTATACTCGTTATCATTTTTATGGTTTTTTACTACCGTTTAGCTGGTGTGATTGCAAATATTGCATTAATTGCGAACTTACTTATTTTGTTAGCCGTTATGAGTCTTTTTGGGGCAACGTTAACCCTTCCAGGTATGGCGGGAATTGTCTTGACTGTCGGTATGGCAGTGGATGCGAATGTTATAATCTCAGAGAGAATTAGAGAACTTATATACGAGGGCAAAAGTATGCATAAAGCCATTGAAGATGGTTATGCAAACGCAATGAGAGCAATACTCGATGCAAATGTAACTACACTTATCGCTTCGGTTGTTCTATACGCTTATGGAACAGGTGCCATCAAAGGTTTTGCTATCACTATGAGTATTGGTATTTTAGCTTCTATGCTAACTGCGATTTTAGGAACTCATGGAATTTATACGATGCTTGAGAATAAAATTATCAAAAGTAAAAACAACCGTTTATGGTTTGGGATTAAAGGGTAAATATGGAATTTTTTAAATACACAAGAACCTTTAATTTTATGGGACGTTCTAAGGGAGCTATGGCATTTTCAATAGCGATACTTTTAGCTTCCTACGTACTTCTTTTTACTAAGGGTTTAAACTATGGTGTTGATTTTGCTGGTGGAACTATTGTTCAAGTAAAATATGACACTGTAGCACCTATTGATAAGATGAGAGAAAATCTTAAAAACAATGTAATTTTCAATGGTGCTTCAATCAGTGAATTTGGTTCACCCCAAGAGGTTATTATCCGCATGAAAACTAGTAGTGGTAATGTAACTACTGATGTTGGTGATATAACGCGTGAGGCACTTAAGGGAAGCGGAAATTTTGAAATTCGTCGTGTAGACATTGTTGGACCTAAAGTTGGAAATGAACTTAAAGAAAAAGGGATTATGTCCCTTGTTCTAGCGGCTATAGGAATTCTTATTTATGTCGCGTTTAGATTTGAGTGGCGTTTTGCCGTTGCTTCTATTGTAGCACTTATTCATGATATTTCCATAGCATTGGGTGCGATAACACTTGTAGGTCTGGATGTAAACTTAGATGTTCTAGCGGCACTCTTAACTATTTTAGGATACTCGCTTAATGATACGATTATCGTTTTTGACCGTATTAGAGAGGGTGTTGTAAAGGGAAGAACTAGAGACCTAGCAGATACTATTAATGAATCTGTAACTAGAACATTGGCGCGAACTACTTTAACGTCTTTAACGACTTTCTTTGTTGTTTTTACTCTGTTTATGTTTGGTGGAGAGATTATTCATGCTTTTGCATTTACACTTTTAGTAGGTGTAATTGTAGGAACATACTCTTCGATTTTTGTAGCAAGTCCAATACTTTTATGGTTAGGATTTAGTGTGAAGAATTATCATAATAAATTGGCACAAAAAGAACAAAGAAACACAGAAAAACAGAGAATGCGTGATCAGTATGACTCTGGCGTAGTTTAGATATAATAGTAAGTAAATTAAAATATAAGGGATAGATAATGGATTGGGGTAAAGTAATATATGTATTTTTTTCGTTAATGAGTTTAACTTCAATAGCGGGGTTTTTATATGACCATACCGCTATTTCTTTGTTTATAGCAGCGAGTGTTAATCTTATTAGTACAGTTCTCAAAATAGGTGTTAGAAATCTATTGTCAGCAGAACTATTAGCATCTTCTCTTGTAGCGGATTTACATCTTATACCTGCATTTATATTTTTAGTAATTGTTGGAAATGAGCAATGGGCAATTGCTCTTGCAATAGGCGCTCTTATAGCAAATATGTTCTCAATGGGACTTGTATATGTTGAGAGTTTAAAAACAAAAGAAGAATACTAACTATTTGTACACTGAATGAGCAAAGCCCATTTAGTTATGCTCGCGCCGCTAAGGCGACTTTTTGGCTAAAGCCATTATAAAAGAAAACAACTAAATTGTTTTCTTTAAAGATTGATTCATGTCTGAATCAAGATTACAGGAATAAATAATTTTGGAATACCAATCACAAACGATAGAAAAAAAATGGCAAGAGTATTGGAAAAAAAACGATAGTTTTGAGCCAAGCGAAGATTTTACACAAGAAAAAAAGTACATATTGAGTATGTTCCCTTTTCCAAGTGGACGTTTACATATGGGGCATGTTCGTAACTACTCTATAAGTGATGCTCTTGCACGTTACCATAGACAACAAGGTAAAAATGTACTTCACCCTATAGGCTTTGACAGTTTTGGAATGCCTGCTGAAAACGCGGCTATTAAAAATGGTTCACATCCTAAGGGCTGGACTTACGATAATATTGACTATATGAAAAATGAGTTTTATTCTCTTGGTTTTTCTTTCTCTCGCAAACGTGAAATGGCAACGTCTGACGAACTCTACACAAAGTTTGAACAATCTTTCATTATAGATATGTATAAAAATGGTCTTCTTTACCGTGAAAAAGGGATGCTAAACTGGTGCCCACATGATGAGACTGTCCTTGCAAATGAGCAAGTCGTGGATGGTTGCTGTTGGAGATGTGATACTCCTATAGTTAAAAAAGATATGAATCAGTACTACTTCAAAATTACTCAGTATTCTGATGAACTTTTAGATGATCTTAAAAAGCTTGAAGGTGGTTGGCCTAAGCAAGTACTAACAATGCAAGATAACTGGATAGGAAAATCAAATGGACTTGCGTTTGACCTATTTTTTGATGATGAGTCAAAAGCTAAGCTAAATGATACATTTGAGAGTTTCGATGTGTTTACTACTCGTCCAGATACTATATATGGCGTTTCATATACGGCACTTGCTCCAGAACACAAAATAGTTACCTATATGATTGAAAATAATCTTTTAGACGAAGCTACTATAGCAAAAATAACAAAGATGAAAAATACATCATCAATTGATAGACAAAAAGAAAAAGCGGGACTTCCTTTAGGTCTGAATGTTAAACATCCTCTTAGCGGCAAAATAGTTCCCGTATGGATTGCTAACTTTGTACTTATGGATTATGGTTCTGGTGCTGTTATGGCTGTTCCTGCTCACGATGATAGAGATTATGATTTTGCTAAAAAGTATGATTTAGAGATAAACGCGGTTATTAAACCAAAAGACACTGATGTAGATGTTTCTTCATCCGCGTTTACGGATGTAGGAGTTCTTTTTAACTCTGAAGAATTTGATGGTTTAAACTCTAAAAAATCTCAATATAACATTATAAAAATGTTTGAAGAAAAAGAACTCGGCAAGAAGACGACAAATTACAAACTCAAAGACTGGGGAGTAAGTCGTCAACGTTACTGGGGTGCTCCTATTCCTTTTGTTCATTGTGAGGACTGTGGTTTAGTTATGGAGAAGAAAGAAAATCTTCCAATAGCACTTCCTGAAGATGTAGAGATAAATGGAGAGGGAAGCCCACTGGAGAATCATCCAACTTGGAAACACTGTGCTTGTCCAGAGTGTGGTAAACCTGCCATTCGTGAGACAGACACTATGGATACTTTTGTACAGTCGTCTTGGTATTTTTTACGTTTTTGTGCTTCTCCCGAAAATTTAGAAAAGACTGCATTTACGCCAGAAGAAGTAAAGTACTGGATGGGAGTTGACCACTATGTCGGTGGAATTGAGCATGCGATTTTACACCTTTTATATGCAAGATTTTTTACTAAAGTATTCCGTGATTTAGGTTACTTAGACTTTGATGAACCTTTTGATAAGCTTCTAACTCAAGGAATGGTTCTTAAAGATGGTGCGAAGATGTCTAAGTCTAAAGGAAATACAGTTGACCCTGATGAAATCATTGCGAAGTATGGAGCAGATACAGCAAGACTTTTTATACTTTTTGCAGCTCCTCAACACCACTATCATTCCACTCTAACTCTTGTGTAGGAGGAGCTGCAAAGAGTATAAAAAGTCTTGCAGTATCAGCACCATACTTTTCAATCAGAGCATCTGGGTCAACTGTATTACCTTTAGACTTACTCATCTTAGCACCATCTTTGAGCACCATTCCCTGAGTAAGTAATTTATCAAATGGCTCATCAAAATCTAAGTAACCTAAATCACGGAAAACTTTAGTAAAGAATCTTGCATATAAAAGGTGCAGGATAGCATGTTCAATTCCACCGATGTAGTGATCAACACCCATCCAGTACTTAATCTGCTCAGCAGAAAAAGCCTCTTTTTCCCAATTAGCCGGCGATGCACAAAATCTCAAAAAATACCAAGAAGACTCTACAAATGTATCCATTGTGTCAGTCTCACGAAGAGCATCTTTACCACATGTCGGGCATTTGCAGTGCTTCCATGTCGGGTGGTTTTCAAGTGGGTTACCCTCACCTGTTATCTCTACATCGTGTGGAAGAGCAATAGGAAGATTCTCTTTTTTCTCCATAACTATCCCACAATCATCACAATGAACAAAAGGAATAGGTGCCCCCCAATATCTCTGACGGCTTACTCCCCAATCTTTTAGTTTATAGTTAGTTGTTTTTTTACCAAGCTTATTCTCTTATAGTTGATAATGTTGTACTGAGATTTTTTAGAATTCATACCGTCAAACTCGCCGGAGTTAAATAGTTCTCCAACTTCT
>CAWUTM010000016.1:0-4318 GCA_963925755.1 uncultured Sulfurimonas sp.
TTAAAGATATATAGGCTTGTATCGCTGCTAGTGAAAAGTAGTTTTTTCCAAAACCTTTAGGTATATGCACGAGTTCTCTTTTGCTTTTTTTGAAATTATAACTAAAATAGATGTTAAAATACTTTTATGAAACTTTCCCACTTAAAGCAAATAGTAGACTACTTACAAGATTTTAAAAAAATATCGGCCGTTCATAGAGTGAGCGATACCATTATCAAAATAGTGTTTGACAAAAGTGACGCTATTTACTTCAATATGACTCGTTCAAACTCTAGTATGTTTAAGTGCGAAGAGTACCCGCGTTCAAAGCTTTATAACGCTCCCTTTGACGTCATCATGGCAAAACGCTTTAATCGCGCAAATATCTTAAATATAGAGCTTCTAAATGGCGATAAAATTATTCGTCTTAAGACTTCAATGACATCGGTATATAAAGAAGAGACAACTTACCTACAAATAGAATTTACTGGTAAATATACAAATATTATTATACTAGATGAGGAAAATATAGTTCTTGAGGCGCTCCGCCACGTAGACCTTTTCTCTTCTTTCCGTGAGGTTAGAGTCGGTCAAGTACTTCTTGACGTGCCGCAAGCTCCTTTTGTCGCTAAAGAGTATCCACTTGATGATGTGGAAGCATTTTTACATGAGGCTTATGCTCGTGAACAGGATGCAAAACTCAACAGTCTTAAAATCCAAAAGAAAGCGTTTTTAAGCAAAAAACTAAAAAAACTAAAAAAACTTTATGAGCAACTAGACTCCGAAGCTGATTTAGAAAAGATGGCTAGAGAACAAGAACATTATGGAAATCTAGTGTTGTCTAACGCGAACACTATTAAACCCTATGCAAAAGTACTAAAACTTTATGATTATATAGAAGAGAAAGAGATAGAACTCACTATAGAAAAACCATGTCCAACAGCTTTCATGATAAGCAATATGCTTTTCTCCAAGAGTAAAAAAGCGAAACAAAGAGCGAAACATCTTCATATTGAAGAAGAGTCTCTACTCTCAAAAATAGAGCATTTAAAACTATTTATAAGTACGGTAGACACGGCGAAAGATGTGGCTAAGATAGAGCTTCTTTTCCCCAAAAAAGTGCAAGCAAAAAAAATCAAAGTAAATGATTCAATAGAAGTGTTTTGGATTGAGGGTTATAAAGTACAGCTTGGTAAGAATGAAAAAGGAAATATTGAACTTTTAGAAAACGCAAGAGCTAAAGACATTTGGATTCATTTAAAAGATAGACCATCCGCTCATGTTATCATCACAACGGACAAGCAAAACCTACCTATGAATGTGATGCAAAGTGCCGCAAGACTCTGTGTGGATTTTACTACAACTACAAAAGATCGCTATTTGGTCGATTATACTCCACGTAGAGAAGTGACTATTCAAAATGGTGCAAATGTTTTGTACAATAAGTACAAAACCATAGAAATTGACACAAGGAGTTAAAGATGGCTATTAGTCCCTTAGGAAGTGTTATTTTTACAAATCAGATGACTCCAGCAGCGGTGGCCATTCAAAATGCATACACCAATCGTGTGGAATTACAAAATTTGGCGGCTCAAGCGGCGGTGAATGAAAAAGATGAAAAAGTTTTGGAAGTTCGTCCAGCGGAAGAAATCAAGGAAATAAACGAAGACAAAGAACATGCGCGAGACGAAGCAGACAGAGAAACAAAGAGAAGCCCGAAACATGAAGAAGAAGAGGAAGAAGACGAAGAAGTGAAAGCCGAACCTATACATATACTAGACATTAAAGTCTAAGAGAGTATAACATCCCCAAAGAATAGCTCGCGATTTTTTTCAAAGTTTTCTGTTAAAGTAGTGAAGCAACCACCTAATTCTCGTACTATTTCTATATTCGGTTCTATATAAATTTTATTTCCTTTTTTTTCCATTGTAATTATCTTCGCTTCTCTGAGCTCTTTAAGATGTTTAGAAATCGTGGGAAGGGAAAAGTCGAAGTGCTCCGCTATGGTACTCACACAAGTAGCATGGGCACTTACCTTTACTTTGGGATCTTTTTTATCTATAGAACAAGTATATCCACCTGTAAAAACATTTTTAAAAATTAAAAACCTTGTTTCATTCCCTAGGGCTTTGAATATTCTTATTTTTGCTTGCATATCTAACATTATTGTCCTTGACTTTTTAACTTTAAAATTATACCATATCCCATCTATTTAGTTAAATGCCTAAATATGCATTAAGATAAACAACATCAGGAGTTTTTATGAACAAGAAATTAAAGAATTTGCTATTAGTTACTCTGCTAGCATCATCAAGTAGCCTGTTCGCAGGTTTTGCAAATACAGACAAGCTTTTAGCGGATGCAAAAAAAGAGGCTGGAGAGATGCCGGTAAGCCAGCTTAAAAGTATGATTGACAAAGAAGAAGTAGTTGTAGTGCTTGACATTAGAGAGAGCGAACAGCGATCAGAGGGTGAGATATACGCAGATGAGTCTTATGCCATTACTCGTGGAAACTTGGAATTCGTCATAGGAAATAAAGTAAAAGATAAAAATATTGTTATTGTGACATATTGTCGTAGTGGTGGAAGAGGGGCTTTAGCCGCGCAGCAACTTAGACGTTTAGGATACAAAAACGCTACAAATCTAAAGGGTGGTTTAAAGGCATGGGCAAAGGCTGGATACCCAGTAGAAACCGGTTTAGGAACAGTTGTAATAACGAAAGAAGTAGACTAGACATTAAAGTCTAGTTTATTCTTCTGGGAGTAATTACTCGGTTATATTTTTTAAGATAGACTCAAAGTCTTTTTGCGCTTTCATAAGTACTGCTTTTGCCTCTTTATCTTCAACCTTAGCACTACTGAGCCAGTTGTAAACCGCTGGAAATCCGAGAACAATTTTATTTTCACCTTTTTTCTTATATACCATAGTTGTACAAGGAGCAAACGCAGATGCTTCTGGTCTTGTTTGTGCAACAGTATAGATGACTTTTAGTTTACAGATAGAGTATGTGTCATAAAAGTCATAAGGGGATTCAATTGTGCCTTCTTGCGTTAACTCTTCATTAAAGTCATTAAACGCAGGCATAACGAATCCAAAAGGCTCAAAACCGCTCTCTAAAGTCATTTCAACATTTTCTTTAGCGTCTTCCCAGTCATCATCTTCATCCAATTCAAATTCATACTGTGTTACTAATGCTCTTGATTCTTTTAAACTGTCTTCACTATAAGTATGTTTAGCCTTTGGTAAAGTTTTCTGCATTACTTTTAAAAACTCAGCTTCTATTTTTTTAAGAATCTTTGTATCGCTACCTAGTATTTTTGCTTGTGTATCAGCAGTTAAAAATGAAATATGTAAAGTGTCATCATTTAATTTTTGATAAATTCCAACTCCCATTGGTGAAAAAACACCCGCTTGTGGATAAGCTTTGAGTAAGTCCTTTGAGAGTTTAGTATGATAAACGGTTAAAAGAGTAAAAACTTTAAAAGTTGTTTTTGAAAACTGCTTTTTAAAAGGGGTGTTCATCTCTGAATTGAGTCCTACGGAGAAGCCATTGCTTGCAAACGCGTTTTCAATTGTGCTTGGAGTGATCGCTCCATCTTTATTGTCAATGCTATATAAGTGTAAATCACCTTTTGCTTGTAAAGATATCGCACATAATAATATGAGTACGAATGTAATTATTTTTTTCATTTTGTTTCCTATGGTTTAATGTAAGTCCAGTCTTTTTTCATGCTCTCTATAAGTTCAACTACGCCAGCAGTTACAATTACAGAGCCTTCAACTAGGTCTTCTTCTTTGATTTTTAATGTCCGCATTGTGTTTCCACAAGCAACAAATTCTACGTCATACTGCATTAGCGCATCTACGCGCACTGAAGTAATTGGATTGTGTCTATTTAAAAGTTCTATTCCCTTTGAGTATGCTACTATTTTCATAGCTACGTTTTCTGGTCTATAAAATTTTAATACATTGTTTGCCACACTTAGAATGTGGTCGAGAGAATCTGGTGAACCATCTGTTACTGAAAAAACAATCTTTCTTGGATTGTCAAAGGATGGCTCTGGTTCTGCGAACTCTGTTTCCCCAAGTGTGATAATACAAAAAGAGAGTAAAATCAGTGTAAACTTTATCATTATTTGTCCTTTATAATATTTTTTGTCAAATCTTTAAAGTCTTCTATCTTCCATGAACCTGGAATCTTTTTCACAAGTTTTTGTTCGCTATCTATAAAGAAAAAGGTAGGTGTAAAGTTCACTTTCAAGCCAAGAGGAAGAGTCTCTTTATGAATATTCATTTTAACGGTTATAAACCTTTTCTCAAGCCATTGTGACATTTTTGG
>CAWUTM010000017.1:0-6039 GCA_963925755.1 uncultured Sulfurimonas sp.
TAAAAAAGAATATTTGGGACAGTGATAATATTTGGATTAAAACTTATGCAAATAATAGAAATTACAAAATTATCATTAACAATATTGTAAAAATTGAGCAAAAGATTAAGAGAGTCAAGTACGATATGCGATACAAAGAGGAGTTGAAATCTCGATTGGAAGTGCAAAAGTTAAAACTTGAATTATATGAAAGAAACAAAAGCTTTGAGAGAATACTCCTTCCTTATACGTTCGATGTTAAAGATATTACCATTCAAGATTATGTTTTTCAAGATACAAAAAAGAAATTAAATAAAACTATAGAAAAGTACATAATCTTAAAAAATGAGTTTTATATGGCGCACTCGCTCTTAAAAAATTCTATTAAAAAAAATAAGAATATTCGAGCATCGGATCTTGCATACTTTGATGAGTTTACTCAAAATATTGATAAAATATACTCTAATCTTATTGAGGCAAAAAATGAGTTAGATGACAAGTATGAACTCTACCTTGAAAATAAGTTGCAAAAGCACTTAGTTACTGTATCTCTTCTAGTAATTACTTATATTATCTATAAGTTCTTTAGCTATTTTTTACTATATGTAGAAAAAAAACTACACAAAGAAACAAATCTAGTCAAGTATAAAAAAGTGTTGTCAATATTGTTCTTCTTTTCTGTTTTCATCTTTATAGTTGTAAGGTACATGGAAGATTTCTTATATATTGTCACGTTTTTAAGCGTTGTGGCTGCGGCTCTAACTATCGCAACGCGCGAGATAATACTAAATATAATTGGATCGGTATACATCTTTTTTAGTAACATGGTTAGAGTTGGCGATAGGATTATGGTGCAGTTTGAAACAAAACATACCATTGGCGATATCGTTGACATATCGTTAATGAAAATCAAACTCAACGAGATAGAAGATTACAGTAATTTAAAAGAGATTAAAAATGTTGGACGGACTATATACATACCAAATAGTTATGTTTTCACTAAAGTGTTTTATAATTACTCTCGCAAAAAAGATGGTTTGATTAACGATCTTATAGAATTTGAATTTACTCCCGAGACTAACTTTAGCGATGTGGAGCAGATCACTTCAGACGTGTTTAGCTCTCTTGGTGTTAGTCACACAATTACTTTCACGTTAAACAATTTAAAAACGGGCATCGTTGGATTGGTTTCTTATAGCGTTAATTATAAAGCAGCCTCAAAAATGCGCGGTGAAATCTCTATAAAACTTCTTCAGTCTTATAGCGCTTCACAAAATATAAAATTAAAAAGTTCTAAGGCTGCTCCAAAAGTAAAAGTGAACGATGGTGAATAGTACAATCTGTATTAAAATGTATTTAATCCAGTAATTTAGAACCATCACACTAAGTCAAAGCTTTGTAACATCATCAGCAGGTATCACGGGCAGTGCTAAAATGGGCACCATAGCGAATGGAGTTGATTTAACGTTAGAAGTACGAAAGCATTATTCTAATAAAGAAGTATCAATCATAGGAAACTCTTCACATGAAAAAATCCTATATTAGAGGTGACAGTACTAAATTAAGAATAATTTTGTTAGAGTGTACACAATAATATAAGATATATCAATATATGCAAAGGTGGAATTTATAATGTCTTGCGAAACAGTACTTTTAGTAGATGATAGCAAAGTTGTGCAGGCTTACTTTAGCAAGTTAATGACTCCTCCTGAATTTAAGCTCTTAATAGCAAGCAACACAAAAGAAGCTAAATATCGTTACCTTAATACGACAGTTAGCCAGAAATAGAAATACAAAAGTTCTTATCGTAGATGACTCGAAAACATTTCTTATGCAGCTTGAACAGCTTTTGAAACATCATCAGTTTATTGTTATTAAGGCTGAAAGTGGCAAAGAAGCATTACAAAAATTAGAAGAAACACCAGAAATAGCAATGGTGCTGACAGATTATGTGATGCCTGAAATGGACGGCTTAAAACTTATCCATCAAATCCGTACAAAAAAAACAAGTTTTGATTTACCCGTTATTGTCCTATCAATGCATGAAGACGGGCATAAAATTTCTGATTGTCTTAAGGCTGGAGCAAACGACTATCTTCATAAACCATATAAAATAGAGGAGTTTTTAAGTAGAGTTTATATGAATCTTAACAACAGCGCAAATATGCTTCAAATTAAAGAGCAGCAACTTCTTCTAAAACAATATAAAAATGCAATAGATGAGACCAGCATTGTTTCGAAGGCAAATATTAGTGGAAAGATCACTTATGTTAATGATATGTTTTGCGAGGTATCAGGTTATTCAAAAGAAGAGTTAGTGGGAAATACTCATAATATCGTGAGACATCCTGATACTTCAATCGAGACATTTGAAATTCTTTGGAAAACAATTTTAGGTAAAAAAGTATGGAATGGAGTCATTAAAAACCGCAAGAAAAATGATGACACATATATCGTAGACACTACAATTATACCAATTCTAAACGCTAGTAATGAAATAGAGGAATTTATCTCCATTCGTAAAGATATGACACAGGTAATTGAGCAAAATACGATTATCCAAAAACAATATACCGACCCTATGACAAAGCTTCCAAATCGTACGAAACTTATTCATGACCTTGAGCTAATGAGTTCCGCATCACTTGTAATAATAAATATTGATTCATTTAATGAAATAAACAGTTTTTACGGTTATGATCTAGCAGATCGACTACTTGTTGAAGTTGCAAAAAAAATTAGAAATCTTACATCAAAAATACATTATATTTATAAACTTCCCATAGATGAATATGCATTATTGGGTGAACATATTAGCGAAACTGAGGAGAAAATATTTATTTCAGATTTACTTAAGAAGCTGAGTGGTCATAGTTTTATGATAGATGATAATGAAATTTTTCTACACTTCTCAGTTGGAATATATTCAGGATCGGAAGATCACTTGGTTAAAGCGGATGTCGCTCTTCAACAGTCAAAAATCATGAAAAAAGACATATGTGCTTATGGAGATTTACCAGACTTTAATGAGGTACAGTCTAATAATCTAAAATGGATTAAAAAACTGCATCATGCAATTGAAGAGGATAGAATCCAAGCATTTTTCCAACCAATTGTAGAAAATAAAACTAAGAAAATAGAGAAGTACGAAGCTTTAGTGCGAATGATGGATAACGATGCCAATCCGATATCTCCACTTTTCTTTTTAGATATTGCTAAAAAAACAAAGCTATATGATAAATTAACCAGAGCAGTTTTTGATCAAACTATTATTCTTGCAAAAAAATATAAAATCTCTTTTTCAATCAATTTAACTGTAACAAACTTAAAAAACGCCGCAATGATGAAATCTTTTTGTGAAGAGATTCAACTTCTCGATGTGACAGATTACATTGTATTTGAAATTGTGGAATCTGATGAGCTAGAGTCTACTGAACTATTCGCAGCTATAGAACAGTTAAAGCAACAGGGAATTAAGATATCCATTGATGATTTTGGAACAGGTTACTCTAACTTTGATTATCTTATAAAACTAAAGGCTGATTTTATTAAGATTGACGGCTCAATCGTTAAAAATATTTTAACTGATCAGAATGCAGAACTTATGGTAAAAACTATTGTCAATATAGCCAAGGAACTTGGTTCAAAAACCATAGCGGAATTTGTAGAAAATGAGGCTATTTATGAAAAAGTAAAAGAGCTTGGCGTAGATTATTCGCAGGGGTATTACTTTTCAGAGCCACTTGAAAACATAATTATAGATTAAAATTTATAAGCAATGTGAACAATAATCTCAACAATTTTTCTAAATGACGCCAATTCTAACATCAAGTGCAATTTCCACCTAATCTAACTAGCTAATCTTTTACTCACTTGAATAAAAAAGACTTCAAGAGACCAATTGGTCCCTTGAAGTTAAAAGTTATAAGTAAAGTAAAGTTGTATTGTAGACATAGCATCAACATAAGTTACTGGTTTTACAGCATCTTGATCAAACATGTCATAAAGTAATGCAACAGATGTATCTAGTGAACCAAAAGATTTTGAAGCAGTTAATGCGACTTCTTGTACACTGTTTTCTAAAACACTATTGTCTGAACTGTAAAGTCCTAAAAATAGATCTACATCAGATACGCTTGCTTCAGCACTTAAGCTCATAGAAGTAGCACCTACTGAACTTACCGTACCAAACCACCACCACATTTCTGTATATAGTGAAGACGCAGCTCCAGAAGTTTGTCCACTAGTAGCCATGTTTACCACTCCATTCGTACCAGTATCAGATACTTCTGAATATGCGGCAGTTAGAGAAACAATATCTTTGAGAGTATAACCAAGTTTAGCGGCGTAAGCTGTGTCATTTTTAGAACCTGTCGCTTCATAACCTATGTCAGTATACTGTAGACCTGCAGATAGACCACCCATTTCTAAGTCAGCTTGAAGCCAGTAAGCACTTCCATCGGATGGCATATTATAATACCAAGCTTGAGCGGTAAGTGGCTCAAAAGAGTTGTTTACAGCACCTAAAACTACTGCTCCATTAGATCCAAACGTATCAAACTTACCTCCAACAGCTGTAATATTCGCAATATTTTCACCTGAAGTGTCATCTGCATAGCCATTAGATTTTCCGATAAACGCAGCGGTGATAGTTGTAGCAGGGATGTCCTGATTTGTTATCATAGCCGTTTCAAATGTATTTGTATCAAGACTCCATGTCTCTGTAAATATAAGTGGCGTTTCAAGTTCTATCCTACCAAGAGTACCAGTAGTTTTACCATAAGTACCACTAATCCATAGATCTGAAATCCAAGCTTCTATATTATCATCTGTAGTGCTATGAGATCCCGACCATCTTCCTATGGCGATATCATCCATGCCTAGAGTTGTGATAGCAAGTGCAGTTACTCCCATTGTCACATCTTTAGTAATATCTCCTGTAAAGTTTAAACGAAGTGCAGCATCAGCATAGCTGTTATTCTTACCAAATAAATCATCATTTGTTGCTCCAGCCCATTTTTCACTTTGTGTTCCATAAAAGAGTTTTGTATCCCCTTCAAACTTTATATCATCCAATGCATAAGCACTTGTACCTAGTGCTAAAGCAGCTATTAAACTAATTTTTAAAAATTTCATTTTTCTTCCTAAGTATTATTTAATAAAACATGACAATAAAGTAATTACAAAAGTGACTACAAGGAGAGAATAAACTTTATACCATATTTTGTGAAGGTAGTTTAATACAAAAAACATAGAAAATATACTATATTATGATTAAATTATATACAATAAGTTAGTAAATATAAGGAACTCTTAATATTTTTTAGCCGGAGATTAGCCAACGGCAATAGCAGAGTTGAGTGAATCGATTCTAAGAGTGAATCGATACCAGGTACTTGAAGGTGTTACAGCTAGGACTAAAACATACTCTATGGCTTAGGTTATCTTTATATCTCTTCTAAATTTATGATTTGCATGTCCTCACCTTTATCCAAAAAGTATTTAATCTTCTTGTCCTCATGCAATATATGTTGCACTATCCATTTTTCTATAAATATAGCAAGTTCTAATTCAAATGCTTGAATGTCCATGGTAGCTATTTCTTTTATAAATTGATTCATCTCATCTATTATTTTTGCATGTATCTCGCAATGTCTCTCTAACTGAGGATAAGCTATCTCTCGCATATAACTCTTTTCATTATCTATATCTTCCTGTCCTACTAGGTATTTTCATAATACTTTGGTGAATTAGTAAATGATGATGAAAGTCTGGATACTCAATAACTCTCATGAAACTTTCTTCATGCATAAAGTGTAGTTTCATATACTCATTAAGCGTTTCAAGAATGGTTTTTTTTAATCTTTTGTTTTCGTAATTCAGGTGCAACGTGCACAAAAGCTTCTAACGCAATTTTAAAAAGATGTTTATGTTCACGGTCTATGAGAGGATGATCAATTTTATACTCTGACTTCCATGATAATTCGTGCATAGTAAATCCGCCTTTTTATATATTCTAATAGCTCATTGGCATGTCTCCTATAAATCCAATGAGAACAT